>JBDKJR010000063.1:0-6278 GCA_039796515.1 Actinomycetota bacterium | reverse complement strand
TCGTCAGGCTGAGAGGGCGCGCGCCCCAGCCCCACACCCAGGCAGCGCTGCGGTCAGAGACAATGACCCGATCGTCGAGCACGACAGGTGCGAGGGAGGCAGCGCGCGCGTGGGGCGTCGCGGGGGAGTCAATCGGAAGGAAGCCGACACCGAGGGCAACAAGCTCGCCATCGAGAGCGGCGCTCTGTAGCTCACACCACGACAATCGGTGATCGGGCACATAGACCCCACGGGAAGCACGCATGCGGGGGAGTGTGCCGCGGGGTGCGGCGCGTGCGCGCTGCGCGAGTGAATCTGTGGAAAACCGCCTAGCGGTCGACCGCGCTCAACCACGCGCGACGCGCTTCGAGCGCCTCGGTCACTTCGGCGATACGTTTGGCGTCTTTCGCGGCCGTTGCCGCCGCGAGATCCGCCTCGAGGCCGGCGATGGCCTGCTCGAGTTGCGCGGCAAGTCCCTCTGACCGCGCCTTCTTCTCGGGGTCAGAACGGTTCCAGTGCTCTTCTTCGAGCTTCTTGACGGCGAGTTCAATCTGGCGCATGCGATCTTCGACCGACTTCACGTGGTCGCGGGGAACCTTGCCCGCCGCATCCCACTTGCGCTGGATGTTCGAGAGCGTTGCGCGGGCTTGCACGCGGTCGGTGGCCGTGAGCAGCGGAGCAGCCTCGTCGAGCAACGCGAGCTTGACAGCGAGGTTGCCGGCGAACTCTTCGTTCTCGCGGGCGTCAACCTCGGCCTTGGCGGCATAGAGCGCGTCGCCAGCGGCCTTGAACTGGGCCCAGAGTGAGTCGTCGATCTTCTTGCCCGCGCGACCGGCGAGTTTCCACTCGTCGAGAAGCTTGCGATACGCAGGAATGGCCGCCGTGCCTTGCGAGGCGAGGGCGACGGCCTTGTTGATGAGCTCTTGCTTGCGCGTGCGAACTTCTTTGTGCTCAGAGTCAAGACCCGCAAAAAATGCGCGCCGGTTGCTCTCGACCGTCGAGCGTGCCGCGCGGAAGCGCTTCCACAGCTCGTCGCCCGCCTTCTTGGGAAGGCGCGGGCCGTTGGTCTGGTGGTCCTTCCACTTCGCGAAGAGCTCATCGAGCGCGGTCGACATTTGCTTCCACTGCACCGACTGCGGGTCTTTCGCGGCCAAGGCTTCGGCGGCCTCGACAATCGCGGTTCGTTCCGCGAGCGCGGCTTCGGTCGCGGCCGCCGCTTCGGCCTTTTGCTCTTCCGTGAGCTTCTCGACCGTCTCGGTGAGCGCACCCACGCGCGTGCGGAGCGACTCGAGGTCACCCACTGCCGCGGGGCTCTCCAGCGCTGCGGTCAGCGACGCGACGGTCTTGGCGACATCGCTCGCAGGAGCGCCGGCCTTCGCCCGCTGCTCAAGCAAGCGAACCTGACCATCGAGTTCAACGAATTTGCGCGTGAAGTAGGCGAGGGCCTCGTCGGGTGTGCCGTCGGGGTACTGCCCGACGGCGCGTTCGACTCCACGGTCGGTGACATACACCGTTCCGGTCTCGTCGACCCGGCCCCAGGGGGTGTTCTCGTTGGCTACCACGTCTGCTTCATCCTCATCGAGTGCGCACGCGCACGACTGTCGTCGCGCGGTTTTTCAGCGTAGTGCACGGTCGGCGCGAGGCAACGGGTGCTGGTGTTCCCCACGCGGATCGCTATTGGATCGTGATGCCCGTCAGAACCGCGGGTGCCACCGGGCGACCGTCGGTACCGCCGCCCTCGACACCGGCCGAGACGACGTCGGCGAGCAGGGCATCCAGGCCGCTCGTAATGCGACCCATGACGGTGTAGCCGCCGGCAGCGTCTGACCCAATCGTCGACTCGTCGTAGACGATGAAGAACTGGCTGCCCATGCTCTCGCCGTTACCGGGCTGGCGGGCCATGGCGATAACGCCCGTCTCATAGACGTTGTCGAGGGGAGCGTTTTCGACCGGGCCGAAGCGATAGTCGGGACCGCCCGTGCCATCACCGTTGGGGTCACCACACTGCAGCACGAAAATGTCTTTCGTCGTCAGTCGGTGGCACGCGAGGCCGTCGAAGAAGCCCTCTTGCGTGAGGGTGACAAACGAAGCCACGGCCTGCGGAGCGGCGGCGCCGTCGAGCTCGAATCCGAGTTCGAGCGAGTCGTTGAGCGTCATCGTGCCCGTCCACGTGCGCGACTCGCTCACCGAGGGGTCGGGTGCTGCGGCGGTCGGGGTCGGCGAGGCGCTCGCGCTGGGAGTGGGCTCTGGCGTGCCGGGGCCGACGGTGAAGTAGACAATCTGGGCCGTGGCCGCCAAGGCGCCGACCACCACGATCGCGAGCACGGCGATGAGGTTGTCGCGCTTGCGTCGCGCGATCTTCGACTCGTGCACGGTCTGTCGTGCCTGGTAGCGACGCAGGCGATCCTGCGCTTCACGGTTGTTGGCCGATGCGGCTGCCACTGCTCCTCCATCCGGCTGCGGTCAGCGTGTGTGCGGCCCGCGCCGCAGTGAACTCTAGTCGAGGCTCCCACTACCCTGCCTCCTCCCACGGGCGGGTCGGCGCCGCCCAGTAGCCTGGGGGCATGGATGCTCAGCCGGGCCTCGGCTCGTCCGCGGTTCCTCTCGCGGTACGCATGCGGCCCACGCGCCTCGACGAGGTCGCCGGTCAACGACACCTGTTGCGCGCCGGATCCCCTCTCGTGAGCCTCGCGAGCGACGATCCCGGCCGCGCCCCGAGCGCAGTCTCCGTGATCTTGTGGGGCCCGCCGGGTACGGGCAAGACGACGCTCGCGCAAGCAATCGCGCGCTCGAGCGGGCGACGCTTCGTTGAGCTCTCGGCCGTCACGGCGGGCGTGAAAGATGTGCGGGAGGTCATGGAACGCGCTCTCGCCGATCGCGATCTCTACGGCACGTCGACCGTCTTGTTCCTCGACGAGATTCACCGGTTTACCAAGGCTCAGCAAGACGCCCTCTTGCCCGGCGTCGAAAACGGCTGGGTGATTCTCATCGCCGCGACGACCGAGAACCCCTCCTTCTCGGTCATCGCCCCGCTCTTGAGTCGCAGCCTGCTGCTCACGCTCGAGACCCTGAGTGACGACGACCTGGGGGTGCTCGTCGACCGGGCCGTCGCCGACCCGCGCGGGCTCTCGGGCTCGGTCACGCTGGATCCTGCGGCGCGAGAGGCCATCGTGCGCTTGGCCTCGGGCGATGCGCGCCGAGCGTTGACAGCACTCGAAGCCGCGGCGCAGTCGGCGGCGGCGGAAGCTCGCGCGGACGGTCAGGCGGCGGGAGAGCATCCGGTCATCACCGCAGAGATTGTGGCAGCGGCCGTCGATCGCGCTCTTTTGCGCTACGACAAGCAGGGTGACGAGCACTACGACGTCATTAGTGCGTTCATCAAGTCGATTCGGGGGAGTGACCCCGACGCGGCGTTGCACTACCTCGCGCGCATGATTGAGGCGGGTGAAGATGTGCGCTTCATCGCCCGTCGGGTCATCATTTCGGCCGCCGAAGACATCGGGATGGCCGACCCACAGGCTCTGCCCATTGCCGTGGCGGCTGCCCAGGCCGTTCAGCTCATCGGCATGCCCGAGGGGCGTATTCCGCTTGCCGAAGCCGTGGTGTATCTCGCGACAGCCCCTAAGTCGAACGCCGCCTATCTCGGCATCGACGCAGCGATCGCCGACGTGAAGGCGGGCAAGCTGGGGCGGGTTCCCAAACCGTTGCGCGACGCCCACTACCCGGGGGCAAAGCGGCTCGGTCACGGCCAGGGATACCGGTACCCGCACTACGAGCCCGTCGGGGTCGTCGAACAGCAGTACTTGCCTGACCCTCTCGTCGGCACCGAGTACTACCGCCCCACCGAGCGGGGAAACGAGCGCGACATCTCCGCTCGACTCGCAAAGTTGCGGGCGATCACGCGCGGTGAGAGCACGGCCGACTGACAGCGCCGTGCGTACCTCTGGTAGGCTTACGCGGCCCGTCAGATATGGGCACACCCTCCCTCGTAGCTTCCACCGAATCGCCTCGGCGTGCGTTCGGACCGGACGGAGCCGTGTACGCCCGTGAGCCGCTGAAATTCTCGGCCACGCCCATGGAAGGAAAACGTGTCTACTAAGTCACGCACTCGTAGCAAAACCCGTCTCTCCCGCGCGCTCGGCATCGCCCTCACCCCGAAGGCCGCCAAGTACCTCGAGAAGCGCCCCTACGCTCCCGGTGAGCACGGCCGCACCAAGCGCAAGGCCGACAGCGACTACGCCGTTCGTCTGCGCGAGAAGCAGCGTCTGCGCGCCCAGTACGGCATCCGCGAGGCCCAGCTCAAGATCGCGTTCAACGAGGCCCGCCGTTCGGCCGGCCTGACCGGTGAGAACCTCGTCGAGCTGCTCGAGATGCGTCTTGACGCGCTCGTGCTGCGCTCGGGCTTTGCGCGCACCACGGCGCAGGCGCGCCAGATGGTCGTGCACCGCCACATCATGGTGGACGGCCAGCTCGTCGACCGCCCGTCGTTCCGCGTCAAGCCGGGTCAGCTCATCCACGTCAAGCCGCGCTCGGAGGGCACCGAGCCCTTCCAGGTTGCCGCTGCTGGTGGACACGTTGACGTTCTGCCCAAGGTTCCTGCTTACCTCGAGGTCGAGCTCGACAAGCTGCAGTCGCGACTCGTGCGCCGCCCCAATCGCGCCGAGGTTCCCGTGACCTGTGAAGTTCAGCTCGTCGTCGAGTACTACGCAGCGCGCTAACACCACGAACACCCAGCGGGGGCCCGGCATCGCGCCGGGCCCCCGTTGTCGTTGTCCCGCTAGGCTGTGGGGGTTCACCACTCACGATTTCTCACGAGGGAGCACTCATGAAGAACGCCGCCTGGCTGCTGGTCGGCATCGCGCTCGGCTTCGTCGCCGCCCACCAGGTCTCAAAGACCCCGCAGGGCAAGCAGTTCTTCGACGATGTCGACGCCAAGGCCCGCGAATTCAGCGCGGCCGTGGTTGACGGCTACAAGCAACGCGAGGCCGAATTGCGCGCCGCCGTTGCCGAGGCCGAAGACACCATCGCCGACCTCACCAGCCGCCTCAAGTAGCCGGCGGGGCATCGCGCCCCGCCCCTTTTCGACTCAGGACGCCACAGCCTCTCATGCAGACCGCCGACATTCAGCGCCGGTGGCTCGAGTTCTTCGGTACTCGCGGTCACACGGTCGTGCCTTCCGCTTCGCTCGTCAGTGACGACCCCACGCTGCTCTTCACGGTGGCGGGAATGGTGCCGTTCGTGCCCTACCTCACGGGCGTCGTGCCGGCACCGTATCCGCGCGCGACGAGCGTGCAGAAGTGCATCCGCACCAACGACATCGAAGAGGTCGGCAAGACGCCGCGCCACGGCACGTTCTTTCAGATGAACGGCAACTTCTCGTTCGGCGACTACTTCAAAGAGGGCGCCATCGGCTATGCCTGGGAGCTCTTGACGACGTCGCAAAGCGATGGCGGCATGGGCTTCGACGAGAAAGACCTCTGGGTCACGGTCTACAAAGACGACGACGAGGCCATCGCGCTCTGGAAGAAGATCGCAGGGTTGCCCGAAGACCGCATCCAGCGGCTCGACATGGACACGAACTACTGGTCAACCGGCCAGCCCGGCCCCGCCGGCCCGTGCTCGGAGATCTTCTTCGACCGCGGCCCTGCCTACGGTGTCGACGGCGGCCCCGCGACCGACGACGACCGCTACGTCGAAATCTGGAACCTCGTCTTCATGCAGTACCTGCGCGGCGAGGGCACCGGCAAGAACGACTTCGAAATTCTCGGCGAGTTGCCGAACAAGAACATCGACACCGGCATGGGCATGGAGCGCGTCGCGTTCCTGACCCAGGGCGTCGAGAACATGTACGAGATCGACCAGGTACGTCCGGTTCTGGATGCTGCCGCCGCGATGTCCGGACGCCGCTACGGTGCCGACCACGACGATGACGTGCGCATGCGCGTCATCGCCGACCACGTGCGCTCGTCGCTCATGCTCATGACCGATGGCGTGGCACCCGGCAACGAGGGCCGGGGATACATCTTGCGGCGCCTGCTGCGGCGCAGCATCCGGGCCATGCGACTGCTCGGTGTCGACGCTCCGAGCTTTGACGTTCTCTTTGCCGCCTCGCGCGACGCGATGAGTGCCGCCTACCCCGAGATCACCGAGCACTACGAGCGCGTCTCACGCCTCGCTCTCGGCGAAGAAGAGGCGTTCTTGCGCACTCTCGCCGCGGGAACGACGATTCTCGATCTGGCGGTTGCCGAAACTACGGCGGCGGGCGCCACGACGCTGCCGGGAGACACCGTCTTTCAGCT
>JBDKJR010000062.1:0-3734 GCA_039796515.1 Actinomycetota bacterium | reverse complement strand
GACGTCGTTGCGCCGTTCATGCCCGCGGGCACTCGCCCCGACGTCGATGCAAACGGCGACGCGTGGGTCGGGCTCATTCCCTTCGTGCTGAGCGACCACGCGTTTTTGCCGCTGCCGCCTGTCCCCGGGCTCGGCACGTTCATCGAGATCAACGTGCGCACCTACTCGATCGACGACGCGGGCCGGCGCGGCGTCGTGTTTCGCTCGCTCGACGCCGAACAGTTGCCCTCGGTGCTCGCGGCTCGCGCCCTCTTCGGACTTCCGTACCAGTGGATGCGCGCCGAACAACGCATCGCCGACACGACGATCGAGTACCGCTCGCGCCGCCGCACGGGAACCCGTCCGACCACGCACATCCATGCGCGCCCCGGCACGACCGCGGTGGATACCGAGCTCAGCCGCTTCCTCACCGCGCGCTGGGGATTCCACGAGCGCCACCTCGGGCGCACCCTCTACGCGCGCAACACCCACGAGCCGTGGTCACTGGTCGACGCCGAGCTGCTGCACCTCGACGATGAGTTGCTCGCGGCCGCAGGGTTTCCCGACCTCGCTGCGCGCGCACCTGACTCGGTGCTCGCGACGCCGGTGGGGCATCCGGGAGTCGTCACCGAATTCGGGTCTGCCCAACGCATCTAGGCGCTGTTCCCGCGCACCTCATAAAGCCCCGCACACCCTTTCGCGCACACCCCCGGGAACTCCGCTGCGCAGACTCCCCAATCGCAGGAAAAGCTCGAGCAAAGTCGTTCGACTTTCCTGCGATTCGGGAGTCACCCGAACTCCTTTCCCGGTTGGTTCGGGCAGAGAGGGCGGCGCCGACCGCGGGCGCACAGCGGGTGAGGGCCGACAACGCGAACACGCTCTAGGGTGTCCCGCGGGTTTCGGCATGAGATCGGCGGTTCGAGGGCGAAGGCCAAAAAAGGTTTCTGCTGGCAGCGCCTAGCGCTGCCACTTTTCCCTGCCTGAGACCCGACACGGGCCTCGGCGAGTTCGCGGCGAAGGCCAGAAGTGGCCTTCGCTGTCAGCGCTTAGCGCTGCCTTTTCTCTCGCACTCGCATATTGACCTGGATCGGGGTGCCCTCAAAGCCCCAGACCTCGCGCAGACGCCGCGTGATGAAACGCCGGTATTGCGGGTCGAGGAATCCGGTCGAGAAGAGTACAAACGTCGGCGGCCGCGTTGAGGCTTGCGTCGCAAAAAGAATGCGCGGCTGCTTGCCTCCGCGAACGGGGTGCGGATGCGCAGCCGTCAGCTCGGCAACGAACGCGTTGAGCTTGCCGGTCGCAATGCGCGTATCCCACGACTCGAGAGCAACCTCGAGCGCCGGCACGAGCTTCTCGAGGTGACGACCCGTACGCGCCGAGATGTTGACGCGCGGCGCCCACGCCACGTGGTGCAGATCTTGTTCGATCTCACGCTCGAGGTAACGACGACGCTCGTCATCGAGCAGATCCCACTTGTTGAACGCGAGCACGAGAGCACGCCCCGATTCGAGCACCAGGTCGATGATGCGCACGTCCTGCTCACTGAGGGGCTCGGTCACGTCGATGAGCACGACGGCAACCTCGGCCTTCTCGAGTGCCGCCGCCGTGCGCAACGACGCGTAGAAGTCAGCACCCTGCTGCAAGTGCACACGCCGACGAATACCCGCCGTGTCGACGAAACGCCACACCTTGCCGCCGAGCTCAATCTGCTCATCGATGGGGTCACGCGTCGTGCCCGCCATCTCGTTGACGACAACGCGCTCTTCACGCGCGGCCTTGTTGAGCAAGCTCGACTTGCCCACGTTGGGGCGACCGAGCAGTGCAACGCGGCGCGGCCCGCCGAACTCTTGCTTTGCCACTGCCGAGACCTCGGGCAGCACCGTGAGCACGTGGTCGAGTAAGTCAGCGACACCGCGACCGTGCAGGGCCGAGACCGGCCACGGCTGACCGAGGCCGAGGCCCCAGAGCGCGGCGGCTTCGGGTTCTTGACGTACGTCATCCACCTTGTTGCCCGCGAGAATGACGGGCTTCTTCGAACGCCGCAGCATCTTGACGACAAACTCATCGGTCGCGGTCGGGCCGGTCATCGCATCGACGACGAAGAGCACCGCATCCGCCAGGTCGACAGCGACTTCAGCCTGCGCGGCGACGGAGGCGTTGATGCCCGAGGCGTCGGGCTCCCAGCCTCCCGTGTCGACGAGCGTGAACTTGCGGTCGTTCCACTCGGCCTTGTACATGACGCGGTCGCGCGTCACGCCGGGAGTGTCTTCGACGACGGCTTCGCGACGACCGATGATGCGGTTGACGAGCGCGCTCTTGCCGACGTTCGGTCGACCGACAATCGCGAGCACGGGCAGGGCCGGCATCGAGATGATGCCGTCTTCGCCGAGCTCGGCACCCTCGAGCAGTTCGAGGTCATCGTCGTCGAGGTCGTAGGCCGCGAGGCCGGCGATGAGAGCGTCGGCACGCTTGGCCGCGAGGTCGTCGTCGAG
This sequence comes from Actinomycetota bacterium, assembly GCA_039796515.1. Taxonomy (GTDB): domain Bacteria; phylum Actinomycetota; class Actinomycetes; order Actinomycetales; family Microbacteriaceae; genus Microcella. Next base: position 1,263 of record JBDKJR010000062.1, on the reverse strand, counting down.
TTCAGCGAGGCGCGCCGCGACGGCTTCGGCCGCTTCGGCGTTCGCGAACTCGGCGTCGTCAGGCGAGACGGATGCACCGCGCGCGGTGTTCCGCGTGGCATCGCGCACTTCGTCACGCGCGGCAGCGTCGTCGACAGCGGTGCCATCGGCACGGCCACCGTCGACCATGCCATCGCCGACGGGCTCGTGCTCAGGGGTATTCGGGTTCTCGGTCATGGGATCCTCCCACTTGTCCACCGCCCGCAGGCGGCGTGTGTTTCGCGCGAGAACCCGGTTAGGCCCCCGCACGCACAATGTCGATGAGCGCCTGCACCGTTTGCTCGAAGTCGAGGTCGGTGGAGTCGAGAGTCGTGACTCCCTCGGCGGCGTTCATGAAGTCGACCACGCGGGAATCTTGGGCATCCCGCGAGGCCAGCTGCTGCGCGGTCGCCTCGGTCGACACGGCGCTCAGCTCCGCCGACCTTCTGGCCAGTCTAGCCTCTGGGCTGGCCGTCAGCAGAACTCGCACGGCAGCATCCGGCGCGACGACCGTCGTGATGTCACGACCCTCGACAATCACGCCCGGTTCGGCAGCGTCGGCAATGAGCCGGTGAAAGAGCGCGGTGAGTCCCGATCGCACTTCGGGCACCCGCGCCACGGCGCTGACGACGGCGGTCACGCGCGGCTCGCGAATGTCGGGCGTGATGTCTTCGCCGCCCACACGCACGAAGTATCGGTCGGGCTGCATGCCGATCGCATAGTCGAAACTGGCCACACGTTCAGCGACCTCGGCGGCGTCCTCCACATCCACACCCTCGTCGAGACAGTGCCACGCGAGCGCACGGTAGGCGGCTCCCGTGTCGAGGTAGGCGAATCCGAGGCGGCGGGCGGCCTCGCGGCTCACGCTCGACTTGCCGCTGCCGGCCGGGCCGTCAACGGCCACGACGATGTCGCTCATAAGGGTCCTTCCGGGGATTCGGGGCGGTGCTGGGTGGATGCTGAGTGCGGGCGGGGCGTCGGTGTGTTTCGGTTGCGGTCGGGCGGCGGGATCGACGGGGATTCTCAGCTCGCGCCCGCGATGCGCCAGCCACGCGCCGAGAGCTCGTCGATGAGTCGCTGCTCAACCTCGGGCAGCACCGACACTTCGGCGAAGCCGACGAGGGCGCCCGGCGAGTGCTCGAGCCGCAGGTCTTCCATGTTGATGTCGAGCTCACCGATCTCGGTGAGCAGTCGCGCCAACTGGCCGGGAGTGTCGTCGATCATGACGACGAGCTGAGCGAAGCG
>JBDKJR010000061.1:0-3294 GCA_039796515.1 Actinomycetota bacterium | reverse complement strand
TTGCCTGCGCCGCTCAGCATCGGCCCGATTCCGCTGAGCGTGCCCGTCGTGCTCGCGCCGATGGCGGGCATCACGAACACGGCGTTCCGGCGGCTGTGTCGTGAATACGGCGCGGGTCTGTACGTGAGCGAGATGATCACGAGCCGCGCGCTCGTCGAGCGCACGCCCGAAAGCTTGCGCCTCATCACGCACCATGAGAGCGAGACGGTGCGCAGCATCCAGCTCTACAGCGTCGACCCCACGACGGCCGGCGAGGCGGCCGCGTTTCTCGCGGGCGAAGGCCTCGCCGACCACATCGACATGAATTTCGGATGCCCCGTTCCCAAAGTCACCAAGAAGGGCGGGGGAGCCGCCCTGCCATGGAAGCTCGAGCACTTCCGCCGCGTCGTCGAAGCGACCGTGAAGGCCGCGGGCGACATCCCCGTGACCGTGAAGATGCGCAAGGGCATCGATGCTGACCACCTGACCTACCTCGAGGCAGCGAAGGCCGCCGAGGGCGCGGGCGTCGCGGCGGTAGCCCTGCACGCACGTACGGCCGCCGACTTCTACAGCGGCAACGCAGACTGGGACGCGATCGGCAAGCTCAAGGAGTCGATCTCAAGCATTCCGGTTCTCGGCAACGGCGACATCTGGTCGGCCGAAGATGCCCTGCGTATGGTCGAGCAATCGGGCTGCGATGGCATCGTGGTGGGGCGCGGTTGCCTCGGCCGGCCGTGGTTGTTCGGTGACCTCTCGGCGGCCTTTAGAGGCGAAGAGCACAAGGCGATGCCGGGCCTCGGCGAGGTCGCTGACGCCTTCCGCCGGCACGCCGAATTGCTCGTCGAGTTCTTCGACGACGAGGCCAAGGCCTGCCGCGACATTCGCAAACACGTCGCCTGGTACTTCAAGGGATACGCCGTCGGGGGCGAACTGCGCGCGCGTCTCGCGGCCGTCGAGAGCTTGCAACACATGGATGATCTGCTCGGCGAACTCGACCGTGACGCTCCGTACCCCGGCGAGGCGGCCGAAGGTCAGCGCGGTCGGGCGGGTACCCCCAAGAAGCCCTCGCTGCCGGATCGTTGGCTCGAGAGCCGCGAGCTCACGGGCGCGAGCCGCGCAGAAGTCACGGCCGCCGAACTGCACCACTCGGGCGGTTAACCCGTGCACGATCACGTTACGCCCGGCTATTCGCTGGCAGACTTCGAGCGCTGGTTTCCCGAAGAGCACAGCAGTCGACGCAGTGACTTTGCGCGCGACCGCGGTCGCCTGCTGCACTCGAGCGCGCTGCGCCGGCTGGCCGCCAAGACCCAAGTACTGAGTCCGACCGCGGGGCTCGATTTCGCGCGCAACCGCCTCACCCACTCGCTCGAAGTGGCACAGGTCGGACGTGAGCTCGCCACGAGCCTGGGGCTCGACCCTGACGTCGTTGACACGGCGTGCCTCGCGCACGACCTGGGGCATCCGCCGTTCGGCCATAACGGCGAGCGCGCGCTCAACGACTGGGCAGCGGGCATCGGCGGTTTCGAAGGCAACGCGCAGACGCTGCGCTTGCTCACGCGCATCGAACCCAAAGTTTTTGGGCCCGACGGTCGCAGCTATGGCCTGAACCTCACGCGCGCGAGCCTCGATGCGAGCACGAAGTATCCCTGGCCGCAGTCGCAGGGCATTCCCGACCCGAGCGGGCGCAGCAAGTTTGGCTTCTACGACGATGACGCGGCCGCTTTTGAGTGGATGCGCGCCGGCTCGCCCGACCGCGTGCGCTGCATCGAGGCCCAGGTCATGGACTTGAGCGACGACATCGCCTACAGCGTTCACGACTTCGAAGACGCGATCGTCAACGGCTACCTCGATGTGCCGGCCCTGAGTGCGCGCGTCGACCACGATGCTCTCGTGGACTCGATGTTTGAGTGGATCGGCGGCGAGATCAGCCACGACGAGCTCATCGCGGCCTTCGATCGACTCGACCACCTCGACGCCTGGATCGACTCGTGGGATGGCTCGCGGCGCGACCTTGCCCGGCTCAAGAACCTCACGAGCCAGCTGATCGGTCGGTTCGCGCACGAAGCCGTGCACGCGACGCGCGCGGCGCATCCTCATGCCCTCCTTGCCCGATTCGGCGCAGATGTCGTCGTCCCGCTCGAGACGCAAGCCGAGATCGCCGTGCTCAAGGGCATCGTTGCCGCCAATGTCATGTCGACCAACGCGCGCCAGCCGATTTATGCGCGCCAGCGGGCCGTTTTGGCCGAGCTGGCGGATGCTCTGTGGCACATCGGGCCGGCCGCACTCGATCGTGCCTTCGCCGATGACTTTGCCGAAGCCCGCGACGATGCCGCCCGCAAGCGCGTGATCGTCGACCAGGTGGCCTCGCTCACCGACCAGAGCGCGATGGCCTGGCATGAGCGCCTGGTTCCGTGACGCCCGGGGCACGAAGCAGATGGCCAGCGGCCCGGGCCTAGAATCGGCCCTGTGGCAGGCCTGATTCGACGAAGCGACATCGACGAGGTCAGGTCGCGCACGAATCTCGCTGACATCGTGGGTGACTACGTCACGCTCAAGAGTGCAGGCGTCGGGTCGATGAAGGGTCTGTGCCCCTTTCACGACGAACGCAGCCCCAGTTTTCACGTGCGACCGCAGGTCGGCTTCTACCACTGCTTCGGCTGCGGTGAGGGCGGCGACGTCTTCACCTTCTTGCAGAAGATGGACCACGTCACCTTCAGCGAGGCGGTCGAGCGTCTCGCGGGTCGCCTCGGCTACACCCTGCACTATGAAGACGGCGGACCGGCCGCTGATCAGGGAAATCGCAGTCGATTGCTCGCGGCGAACGCCGCCGCCGAGCAGTTCTTTCGCGATCAGCTCGGCACTCCGGGCGCTGAACCCGCCCGCCGATTTTTGGGAGAACGCGGCTTCGACGCGGCCGCCGCCGAGCGCTTCTCGATCGGCTTTGCCCCCAACTCCTACGAGGCCTTGGGTGACCACTTGCGGGGGTTAGGCTTCACGGCCGACGAACTTCTCGCCTCGGGGCTGCAGGGTCAAGGCGATCGCAAGCCCTATGACCGCTTTCGGGGCCGGCTGATCTGGCCCATCAAAGACGTCACGGGTCAAACCCTCGGCTTTGGCGCGCGCAAGCTCCTCGACACCGACCAGGGGCCGAAGTACCTCAACACGCCCGAGACCCCCGTCTACAGCAAGTCAAAGGTTCTCTACGGGCTTGACCTCGCCAAGCGCGACATTGCGCGGGGCAAGCAAGTCGTCGTCGTCGAGGGCTACACCGACGTCATGGCCTGCCACTTGGCCGGCATCACGACGGCCGTGGCC
>JBDKJR010000060.1:0-6177 GCA_039796515.1 Actinomycetota bacterium | reverse complement strand
TCGACAGCGGTGAGCGCGAGGGTAAGCCGGGCACGCTCGAGCGCCCGGTCGGAGATGTCGGTCGCGACCACCCGCTCGGCGTGCCGAGCGGCGTGCAGCGACGGGATGCCGCAGCCGGTGCCGAGATCGAGCACCGAGTCGACCGGCTCGGTGGGAATGAGCGCGGCGAGCGTGAGCGAGGCGCCACCCACGCCGAGCACGTGCTCGGGCGGGAGTGACGTACCGAGAGCGACTTCTCCCAGGTCAGAGGCGATGAGCCACTGCACCGCTCCCCCGGCGTCGATCGAGGTGTAGGGGCGCAGGTCGATGAGGGCACGACCGTCATCGTCGACGAGGCCCAGCTCGCGGGCGCCGGCGGCGCCCAGGGTCGGCAGTGCGCGCTGCAGCTCAGCATCGGGCACCGCCTCGCCGAGCAAGAAGACGCGGGCGAGGATGCTCGCCGCCTCCGAGTCATCCACCCCACTCGCGCCGCCCGCACGCTGCGCCAGCGCACGCCGCGCCGGAACGCGGTCACCCCGCGCGAGCGCGGCGTCGGACTCGTCGCCCCAGAGTTGCCGCAGCCGGTCGACGGTGTACCCGGCATCGAGCAGGTCGGCGCGCAGTTGGGCGGTGAGGGCGGCATCCACCCCCCTAGTCAACCGCACACGCAGAACGGGGCGGCTCCTCAAGAAGGAGCCGCCCCGTTCGTGGTGAAGAACCTACGGCAGCAGCACCGCGTCGATGACGTGGATGACGCCGTTGTCGCAGACGATGTCGGCGGTCACGACGTTCGCGCCGTTGACCTTCACGCCATCCTTCAGGTCGAAGGTCAGCTCGGCGCCGTTGACCGTCGCGGCCGAGAGGCCATCGGTGAGGTCGGCGGCGTGCACGGCACCCGGAACGACGTGGAAGGTGAGGATCGAGGTGAGCGCCGGGATGTCGGCGAGCAAGCCCTCGACGGTGCCCTCGGGCAGCGCAGCGAACGCGGCGTCGGTGGGAGCGAAGACCGTGAACGGGCCCTCTCCGTTGAGCGTGTCAACGAGGCCGGCCGCGCCAACGGCGGCGACGAGGGTGGTGAACGAACCGGCGCTGACGGCTGTTTCGACGATGGTAGCCATGGAGGTCTCTTCTCTGACAACGTGCATGAGGGCCGCGACAGCGAGCCCGCCCGGCCTGTTCGACCGGATGCCCTCACTCTGTGCCCCGCACCCCGGCTGCGCCTGACCGTGACCCGCGCATCACCCGCACGCCAGCCGACCATCGCCTGTACGACGTGAACGGGCGGTGACGACCGCGCATCGATCAAGCGTCGGGGTCGGGGTTCTCTTCGTCGACGGGGGCCTGTCGGCCACTCGCGGCGCCGGGGCCCGTCACGATCGGGCCGGTGCTTGTCGAGACGACCACCTCACTGTCGGTCAACGGATGCGCCAGTTCGTCGGGCCCGAGGCGAGCAATGAGCAGCGTGAGGGTCGCCAGCACAACGGGAATGAGTCCCGCGGCAATGAATGCGACGGGAATGCCAATCAGCTCGCCCACGGGCCCGGCCACCGCCATCGAGATGGGCATGAGCGCGAGCGACACGAAGAAGTCGAGACTCGAGACGCGGCCGAGCATCTCTGGCGGCACGCGCCGCTGAAGCAGGGTCCCCCAAATAACGGTGGCGCCCGAGAAGAGAACGCCGCAGATGAAGAGGGCCACGATCATGAGCCAGAGCTGGTCAGTGAGGCCGATGATGGCCAGCGGAGCGCATCCGACTCCCCACGCGGCAATCATGAGGGTCAGGTAGCGGCGCGGCAGGCGCATCGAGGCGACGGCGAGGGAACCCAGTGCACCACCGACGCCGAAGGCCGCGAGGGCGAGCGCGAAGGCTCCGGCCCCGCCCCCGGTTTGATCGCGCACGGCAAAGGGCAAGAGCACTTCAATCGGACCCATGATCGCGAGCACGAGCAGCGCCGAATAGAGCAGCGTCGCGAGCAACCACCGCGTACGGAACATGTACCGCACGCCATCGCGCACGTCGACCCACACGGCGACGAGCGGATGCGCGGGCTCATCGTCGGCCTCGCGTCGAACGGGCGTCGTGCGCATGAGCGCCAGCACGATCGCGCCGAGCCCTTGCGTGACCGCGACGATCGCGAACCCCAAACCGGGCGAGAGAATCGCGATAGCCGCACTCGCCAGCGCGGGCCCCGCCGCCTGCATGAGCGACGGCCGCAGCACCCCCTCGATGCCATTCGCGGCAAGCAAGTCGTCGGCGGGCAAGAGCGCGGGTAGCCACGCCGAATAGGCCGGGTAGAAGAACCCGTCGGCAATGCCGAGCAGCAGCGAGACAACGGCGAGGTGCCACACCTCGATCGTGTCGGTGAGGGCAAGCGCCGCAACGGCCGCCATCGACAGGGCCTTGACCGTCTCAACCGTGGTGAGAATCCGCTTCTGCGGAATGCGGTCAGCGGCGACCCCGCCCAGCAGCACGGCAAGGACGAGCCCGATGCTGCCTCCCGTCGCGACGATCGACAGATCCACCGGCGTACCACCGAGCTCGATGACTTGCCACACCACCGCGACGATCCAGACGCCCGTACCGAGGAGCGACAGCACGAGAGCCGAGGCCAGCAGGCGATACTGCGGAGTGGCAAAAGGCCGCACGGCACGCGGCAGCTCGCGAGGCGTCGTCGACATGTCGCCATGCTACCGATCGTGCTTTCGGCAGGGTGTCGTACCCTGATGAGCGATGAGAGAGCTCACCGCCGACCAGATTCGGGCCAGCATCGTCAACGCCAGCGAGGCCGAGATCGAACGGATGCCCCTGCCCGGTCTGCACGAAACCGTGTGGGCCGACCGCGAGTACCTGGGATGGCGCGACCCGGCTGGCTCGCCGCGCGGCTACATCGTGCACTGGGTCGACGACCGCCCCGTCGGCATCATGGTGCGCGCCGCAGGCGCGCCGTTGCGGCCGGGCATCGGAGCAATGTGCTCGCTCTGCCACACCCCGCAGCCGTCGACGCAAGTGGTCATGTTTAGCGCCCCTCGCGGAGGCGAGGCGGGCCGCGAGGGCAACTCGATCGGCACCTACATTTGCGCCGACCTGGGGTGCTCGATCATGATTCGCATCGTGCCCGGCACGAGCGAGTTGATGCTCATGCGCGACGAGCTCATTGCGCGCCGCAGCGCGGGCTTGCAACAGCGGCTCGAGAACTTCACCGCGAACGTGCTCAAAACGGCCTAAGCGACCGAGCACCCGGCCGATCAGCCGGGCGGCATAGAGCGACCGCTAGGAGTCGCGGCGCCCCATGAGGTGGAACGGGATGGCGAGCGAGAGCGACGCCGACATGATGCCCGTGAAGAACACCAGTGCCGCGAACTCTTCGGGCACGGCGAAGGCGAACGCAAAGAGCACGAACCACGACACGAAGAGGAAGATCGACACGGCCACGGCGAGAATGTTCATGATGGCTCCCATTGTGCCAGGTCTGGCCGAGATAATGGCGCATGACTATCGCTGATGCCGCGCACGCCGACGCCACTCGCTACCGCCCTGCTGGGCGTATCCGTCGCCGGGTTCGCGCGGTCGGGTGGGGCGCTGTCGCCGCGCTCGCGCTCGTCATCGTCGGTTTTCTCATCTGGGCCAACACGCCCTACCGCGCTGATCGCGCCTCGGTCATTGAGGTGTGGGCAAACCCCGCGGTTGACGTGGCGTATGTCGAAGAAGGCATTCTGTTGACCCCCGCCGAGGAGCCGGCGAACGGCACGGGACTCGTGTTCGTTCCGGGAGCCCGGGTTGAGGCGCACGCCTACATGCTGCAGTTGAGCGGCGTCGTCGAAGAATACGGCGTGACGGTGCTGATCACCGAGCCAACGCTGAACCTGGCGTTCTTCGACACGCGCACGGTCGACCAGTTCACGGTGGCGGCGCCCGAGGTTGATCGCTGGTTCGTCGGTGGTCACTCGCTCGGCGGTGTGCGCGCGTGCCTCATGACCCCGGGCGCCGACGTCGAGGGTCTCGTTTTGTTCGGCAGCTATTGCGCCGGTGACGTGAGCGACTCGGGCCTCACGGTGCTGAGCATCGCGGGCGAGAACGACGCGCTGTCGACGCCCGCGATCATCGAACAGAACGCGGGGCTACTGCCGGCCGACGCCACGTTTGTCACGATCGAGGGCGCCAACCACGCAAGCTTTGGCGACTACGGCCCGCAAGCGGGTGACGGCGAGCGCACGATCACGAGCGAGCAGATGCGCGCCGAGCTCACTGCGCTACTGGGGGCACTGCTCGGCTAGTGGCTAGGAGGCCTCAGCCGTGATGGCCGCCGCGCCCGCCTTGGGCCGACCGGCAAGAGCCATGAGCCACCAAATGAGGGCGCCGACGAGCAGCCCACCGATGAGGGCGATGACCGGAGTCAGCAGCACGGGGCCCGCGAGGCGACTCTCGGTCAACAGGTTGGCAATGCCGAAGTAGATCCAGAACAGGGCAATGTCGACGACAGCGGCGACGCCGATGGCAGACATCGTCACCCGCCACGGGCGGTGGAGCCCCGCTGCTGCGAGCATCCACCCGCTCACGAGAATCGACAGCCCGATGAGAATGATGCTGCCGATCAAGAACGACAGCACAACCCAGAAGAGCAGCTCAGAACCACCGTCGAGCGCCCGCAGAATCGCGTTGGGGTCATCGCCGCCGAGCGAGCGCGTGATGAGGCCCACGATGTTGCCGAAGAGAGCCGAGGCCACGAGTGCGCCGAGCGACATTCCGAACGCGAACCACCCGGTCTGAAAAATCGTGTGCGCCACGGCGCCAGCAATCAGACTGCTCTGCGTCTGGTTGCGGCTGAGCGGCTCGGTCGTGCGGGCGTCGGTGCTTGCCATGGGGCTCTCCTCGCAAGGGTGTTCGGGGCGTCACCGTGAATCTAGCGCCTAGAGTGACGGCATGCAGAAGGATGCTCTTCTTCTCGGCGGTACCGGCCAAGTCGGCACCGCCACCGCGCGCGCCTTGCTCGCCGATGGCTACTCCGTGACGATCGCGCACCGCGGGTCTCGCCCACTGCCGCCCGACCTCACTGGTCACGTCACCGAGCTGTCGCTCGACCGCAGCGATGCGGAATCCCTCACCGCCGCCGCGCGCGGCCGCGACCTTGTGCTCGACTGCATCGCGTTCGGCCCCACCGACGCCGAGCCCTACCGCGCGCTCGTGGGTCACATCGGATCGCTCGTGATGATCTCGACGGCCTCGGTGTATCTCGGCGCGAACGGCACCTACATGGATGCCGCGACGAACGACGACGACTTTCCGCGCCTCGCGGTGCCCGTGACCGAGCAGCACGCCGTCGTCACCGCCGAGGTCGAGGGCTATTCGCCTCAGAAGGCCGCGCTCGAGCGCGCACTGTTCGCCATCGACGGCTTGCCCGTCACGGTGCTGCGGCCGGCTGCGATTCACGGCCCGGGCTCGCCGGCCCTGCGCGAGTGGTACTTCATCAAGCGCGCGCTCGACGGCCGCCGCCGCGTGCCGCTCGTTGACGGGGGCGCGAGCCGCTTTGCGACGTCGGCGACGGTCGTCATTGCTGAGCTGGTTCGGCTCGCGGCAGAGCATCCGGCCGCCCGTGTGCTCAATGCCGTCGATGATGATGCCCCGACCGTGCTCGAGATTGGGCAGGCGGTGTTCGATCACCTGGGGCACGAGGCCGAGTTCGACGGGGTCGACCGTGGGCCCGACAACTCGGTTGGCTACACGCCGTGGTCAGTACCGGTTCCCGTCGTGCTGAGCATGCAGGCCGCGATCGACGAGCTCGGGTACGTGCCCCTCGGCACGCACCGCTCAACGATTGGGCCCGCGATCGACGCGATGCTCGCCGCGGTTGCCGACGCCGACTGGCACGAACGGTTTCCGGGGCTCACGCGCTACGGCGCCGAGGAGTGGTTCGACTACGCGGCCGAAGACGAGCTGCTCGACTCCTGATTCGAGTCGTCGCCCGATCGCTGACCGTTGATGCGCTCGGTGATGTACGAGACGACGATTGCCGAGGCCGTGCCGATGATCACGAGGCCGCCGGCCATCAAGAGAACAGCCAAGAATCGACCGACCCCCGTGACGGGATACGTGTCGCCATAGCCGACCGTCGTGATCGTGACGAGAGCCCACCACAGCGCATCACCAAAGGTCGTGATCGTCGCGTCGGGAGCGTTTCGTTCGGCCTGCAGCATTGCGAG
>JBDKJR010000059.1:0-2622 GCA_039796515.1 Actinomycetota bacterium | reverse complement strand
CCCCCAGGATTCGAACCTGGACCTAACAGCTCCAAAGGCTGTCGTGCTGCCGTTACACCAAGGCGGATCACGCGAAACGCGCCCGTCTAGTCTGCCAGAGCGCGAGCGGCCTTCGGTGCCGAGGCGGCCCGCGATAATGAACAGATGACCGCGCGCGATGAAGTCGACCGCATCGTTGAGGCGTGGCGCCGTGAACGGCCCGAGCTTGATGTCGAGCCGCTGCAGGTGCTGTCGCGCGTCAGCCGCCTCGCGCGTCACCTCGACCTGGCACGCAAGCAAGCCTTCGCGGCCTCTGACCTCGAGCCCTGGGAGTTTGACGTGCTCTCGGCCCTCCGACGCACCGGTCAGCCCTATGAGCTGAGCCCCAAAGCCTTGCTGCAGCAGACTCTCGTGTCGAGCGGCACCATGACCAATCGCATCGACCGGCTCACCGAGCGGGGCCTCGTCGAGCGCCGCACCGACCCCAACGATGGGCGCAGCATCCGCGTGCGCATGACCGACGAGGGCCGGATGCGCGTCGACCGCGCGATGGACGCCCTCATGGTCAACGAAGAAGCGCTCTTGAGGCGGCTGAGTCGCGCCGACCACGACAAGCTCGCGGGGTTGCTGCGCACTCTCAGCGCCGACTTCGACGACGACGCGACCGAGCTATAGAGCGAGATTCCGCCCTGCGGTCAGCGACCGGTTGCTCATCAAAAGAACGGCAATACCGTCGAGACGAGAGTCGCGACCACACCGACGCCGCCCAAGATGCCGCCGATCGTCAACAGCGCGCGACCGTCATGCACGGGGTCGTCGAGCCGCGGCGTCTCGGGCCGCGAGGGGTGCACCCACACCGTGCGCGCGTCTCCCACCGCGGGAATCGGGCCGGTCAAGGGCGAGACACTTTCGTGCACCGCTCCGCCCTCGCCAAACCACCGCAGCTTCGCGTCGTGGTCGTGCACCGTCGTGATGACGGCCTTGACGGACTGATAGCCGCGCGCCCACGAGCGGCGCACAAGTCCCGCGATGAGCACGATGACGCCCGACGGAAGAGTGAGCCACGCGAAGGCCTCGGCCGCGATGGCAATGGCGTCAAGGGGCTCGGTCACCCTCTCATCGTAGATGCCGTACCAACCGAGTCTCCCCGGGCTAGCATCGCCGCATGGGACTGTTCACGAGGTCACGCACGGGCGACGAGAGCCTGCCGAAAGACGACCGCGGTTCGGGCTCGTTTGACGACTACGTCGGCGTGCTCGTGCCCAAGAACCGTAAGGTGACAATTCGCCTCGCCAACAGTGCGCCCTACCAAGACGAGTTGGCCGCCCTCGCCGACGAAGACCCCGAGAAGATCGCCACGGCGACACCCGCGCGCGGCATCGATGAGGAGCGCATCGACGCCCCCATCGAGGTGCGCATCTTCTCGGGTCGGCGCGTGAGCGGAGTCGTCGGCGTGATTCCGCGCGGGCTCGAGAGCATTTATGACGAAGCCGTTCGCCGACTCGATGGGCGCGGCCAGCAACCACGCATTCCCGTCGAGGTCGTGAAGACCAAGAAGCACGGCTACCGCATCGATCTGCTCATCGGGCAGACCAAGTAAGGCTGTTCAGCCCCCGCGGGCGTCAGCCAAGCAATTCGCCCAGCTCGAGCCAGCGCTCCTCCGCGCTCTCGAGTTCGGCCTCGAAACCCCGCAGCTGTTCGTGCAGCGCCGCGATGCCCGTGTAGTCGGCAACGTCGTGTTCGGCGAGGGCGACGTGCAGAGCATCCACTTGCCCCTGCACCTTGGCGATGCGGCGGTCGAGCGCTGAGAGCTCCTTTTCGAGCGTGCGGCGCTCGGCCCCCGAGAGGGTCGGGGCAGCGGCGACGGATGCGGCGGCCGCAGCCGTGACCGACGCCACGGTCGCACGTCCCGCATCCTGCGAGCCCGTCGGTGCCGCAGCGTGCGCGGCGATGCGCAAGTACTCGTCGACGCCTCCGGGCAAGTGTCGCAGCCGACCGGCACCGTCGGCTCCCGCGAGCACCGCATATTGCTGATCGGTCACGCGCTCAAGCAAGTAGCGGTCGTGGGAGACCACGACGAGCGTGCCCGGCCACGAGTCGAGCAGGTCTTCGATGGCCGCGAGCATGTCGGTATCCATGTCGTTGGTCGGCTCATCCATGATGAGCACGTTCGGCTCGTCGAGCAGAATCAACAGCAGTTGCAAGCGGCGCTTCTGGCCACCCGAGAGATCTTTGATCGGGGTCGAGAGCTGGGCCGAGGTGAAGCCGAGTCGCTCGAGCAACTGGCCGGGCGTGAGCTCTTTATCGCCCGCGGTGTAGCTCGTGCGCTTCGTCGCGATGACCGCCGAGACGCGCTCGTTTTGCACGGCGCTCAGGTCACCTAGCTGCTGATCGAGCGTCGCAACCACGACGGTCTTGCCGCGCTTGACGCGGCCCGTGGTCGGTTCGAGCGAACCGTCGATGAGCTTGAGCAACGTTGACTTGCCCGCACCGTTGACGCCCAAGATGCCCGTGCGCTCGCCCGGCGCGATGCGCCACTCGATGTCGTGCAGAATCTCGCGATCGCCATACGAGACCGAGACGTCGAGCAGGTCGATGACGTCTTTGCCCAAGCGGGCCGTGGCCATTTGCGAGAGCTCGACG
>JBDKJR010000058.1:0-9315 GCA_039796515.1 Actinomycetota bacterium | reverse complement strand
CGCGGCGCGAAAGTCGTGCTCGACCGTGGCCCCGGCTGACGCGAGCGCTTGCCGGAAGCCCTCGTAGCGCTGTGAGTGCACGCGGAAGTCCATTTGCTCGTTCTGGTCGCCGCCCACGTGCATGATGCGGCGGTGGCCGAGGGCCAGGAGGTGTTCCGTCGCGAGACGTGCCGTCGCGACGTCGTCGATCGCGAGGGTCGGAATGCCGTCGATGCGCCCGCCAATGCCGACGAGCGGTTTGCCGAGCGACTGCAAGAGCTCGACCTCGTCGGGGCTGAGGTCGATCGCGACCGAGATGACGGCATCGACCCTTTTGCGCACGAGAAAGTAGTCGAACACCCGGCGCCGCAATGGGGTGTCGGTGCGCAAGCGATAGAGCGTGAGGTCGTATCCGGCGCGAATAAGGGCGGCCTCGATTCCCTCGAGAACCTCGGCGAAGTACCAGCGGTTGATGAACGGAATGACCACGCTGACGTTGCGCGTGCGGCCCGTGACGAGGCTTGCCGCCGTCGATGACACGACATAGCCCAGTTCTGAGGCCGCCCGTTCAACCCGTCGCCGCGTCTCGGCAGAGACGTACCCCTGGCCACTGAGCGCCCGCGAGGCTGTCGACTTCGAGACCCCGGCGATTCGGGCCACATCGGCGAGAACGCTCATGGCCTCGTGCCCTCCGTCGGACGGGTGGTGGATGCTCGGCACCCCTTCGCGTCACGATCGGGTACCTCGTGGCGTCAGTGTAGCCGCCGCACGCGCCCATGTGGAACCGGTTCCCGAACGGCGGTCAGCGACCCGGCATAGGCTCGCCTCATGAGCATGAGTGGCGGTCGTCGGGGGTCTCGAGTGTCGAGCGGCGACGTCGCCGCTCAGCGGGCGGCCAACGCTGAGGCGCCGCGCATCCCGAACCTGCTGCCGCGCATCGCCGAGCTGTTTCGCCCGCACCGCACGCCCCTCATCATCACGATCACGCTCGTGCTCGTCTCGGCGGCCCTCAGCGTGGTGCCGCCCCTCCTGACACAGCAAGCCTTCGATCGCGGACTGTTTCCGCCCGAGGGCACGCCGAACGTTCCCGTTTTGTTGCAGCTCGTCGGCGCGATGCTCGTGCTCTGGCTCGTCTCGGCGGGCATCGGTATCGGGCAGACCTACCTCACGTCGACCGTCGGCAACAGCGTCATGGCGCAATTGCGTGTGCGGCTCTTCTCGCACCTGCAGTCGATGGAGCTCGGGCTTTTCACCCGCACCAAGACGGGCATCATTCAGTCGCGCCTGCAGAACGACGTGGGCGGTGTTGCGGGCGTGCTGAGCAACACCGTGTCGAGCGTCATCGGCAACACCGTCACGGTCATCGCGGCCTTCATCGCCATGCTCATCTTGAGCTGGCAACTCACGATCGTGGCCGTCGTGTTGTTGCCCGTGCTTGTGGTGGCACAGCGCCGGGTCGGGCAGGTGCGCGCGCGCATTGCGACGAAGACGCAAGAGTCGCTGAGCGACATGACCGCCATCACGCAAGAGGCCTTGAGCGTCTCGGGCATTTTGCTCGCGAAGAGCTTCTTTCGGCAGCACAGCGAGGTCGAGCGCTACCGGGCCGAGAACGACGTGCAGCGCGGGCTGCAGGTGCAGCTCTCGATGAGCGGCCAGTGGTTCTTCGCCACCGTCAACGTCTTTCTCTCCGTGATTCCCGCGGTCATCTACCTCGTCGCGGCGTGGCTCATGCAGATGGATGTTGTCGTCACGGCGGGCACGATCGTCGCCTTCACGACGGTGCAGGCCCGACTCACCTACCCGCTCATGGGGCTTATGCGGGTTGCCCTCGACCTGCAGACGAGCGGTGCGCTGTTCGCGCGCATCTTTGAGTACCTCGACCTCGAGCCGCGCATCGTCGAGGCCGCTGACGCGCGCGACCCTGACCCGGCGCAGCTCGGGCGCATCCGGTTCGATGATGTGGTCTTTCGCTACCCCGACGCGCCCGACGACGGCGCGCCGACGCTCGACCACGTGTCGTTCATGGTCGAGCCCGGCCAGTTCGTGGCCTTCGTCGGACCCTCGGGCGCGGGCAAGACGACGATCTCGTACCTCGTGCCGCGCTTGCACGACGTCACCTCTGGTTCTGTCGAGGTGGGCGGCGTCGACGTGCGGCACCTGCGGGCGCAAAGCCTCATCGAGAGCATCGGCATCGTGAGCCAAGAGACCTACCTGTTTCACGCGACGATCGCCGAGAACCTGCGCTACGCGAAACCCGAGGCGACGGATGCGGAGCTCGAGGCTGCGTGCCGTGCGGCGAGCATCCACGACACGATCGAGGGTTTTCCCGACCGCTACGACACCGTCGTGGGCGAGCGCGGCTACCGGCTCTCGGGCGGCGAGAAGCAGCGCGTCGCCATCGCGCGGGTGCTGCTCAAAGACCCACCCGTGCTAATTCTCGACGAGGCGACGAGCGCGCTCGATTCGGTGTCAGAGCGGGTGGTGCAGAGTGCTCTCGATGCGGCGAGTCGTGGGCGAACGACGATCGCGATCGCGCATCGGCTCTCAACCGTGAGTGCCGCCGACGTCATTCACGTGCTGGACCACGGCCGCGTAGTCGAGAGCGGCACGCACGCCGAACTCATCGCGATCGGTGGGGTGTATGCCCGCCTCGTCGAGCAGCAGTCGGCCGACTACGACCGGTCGGCGAGCAACTCGGCCATGTAGTCGAGCTCTTTCGACTGCAGCATGACCATGCCGTTTGCGAGTGTCGTGACCTGCGGCTGAGTGCTGCGCGCGAGAACGGCCTCGGCCATCTCGACCCCGCCCTGGTGGTGGGCGATCATGAGCTCGAGAAAAATGCGTTCGGCCTCGACGCCCGTCGCGTCTTCAAGAGCCTGCATTTGCTCGAAGGTCGCAACACCCGGCATGGGCTCGCCCGGCGTGTGGTCACCGTGACCCTCGTGGCCGGCAGAGCCGTCGATGACGGGTCGTGAGAGCCACTCCATCTCGGGTTCGCTCGAGGTCTGCGGCAGTCCCCACATCGCGAGCCACGCAAACATCTGACCCTGTTGTTGCGCTTGCGCCGTGGCGATGTCGAGAGCGAGCAAGCGAATCTCGGGATCGTCGCTGCGATCGCGCACGAGCAAGGCCATTTCGATCGCTTGACCGTGGTGCACTTGCATGTCGCGCGCAAAGCCCGCCTCAGCGCTCGACTCGCTCGGAGCGGGGGCTGTGGCCGTCGCGGTGACGCGACCGATGATGACTCCAACGACGATGGCGACGAGCGCGAGCAGCGCCGCCACAACAATCAGCCGCGTGCGGCTGAGGGTGCCGGGGGCGCTACTCGTGGCGTCGGTCATGATATCTTGCCGGGCCCGTCGATCGCCTGGCTGCACAGGGCGCCCGGCTCGGGGGCGTCGGGCGACTGGCGGTACTTGACGATGAACTGCTCCAGGCGCGGGTCGGCAACACCGTCAAGCTCGATCTGCGCACCCCAGGCGCTCGCGACAACGGGAGCCTGCAGGCCTTCGAACGGCGAGAGGATGATGTAGCTGCGCGGCATCTTCGAGCGCAGGGCATCCAGGTCAGCGCCCGTCACGACAGCGGGGTCATAGGTGATCCACACGGCACCGTGCTCGAGCGAGTGCACGGCGTTTTCGGCCTGCACGGGCAGCTCGTAGATGCCGCAGTTGAGCCACGCGGGGTTGTGGGGGCCGCCGGCGGGCGGGCTCATCTCATAGTCGACGGCCGTCTCGACGTGCACGGCCTCGAGCCCCTCGAAGGTCTGCAAGCCCTCGATCTCAATCGTGGAGGGGTCGACCGGCGGGGTTGCCGACGAGACGACGATTCCAACAATCGCGGCGATCGCGGCGGTTCCGAGAACCACGGCGCTCACGATGCCAATGCGGCGATTGCGCTTCTCCGCAGCTTGCTTCGCCTTGAGGGCGGCAACCTTTTCGGCGCGGCGCTTCTCGCGCTGCTGCTTGATCGTGAGGTCGTTGGTCGATGCGCTGTCGTCGGCCACGGGGCGGCTCCTGTCGGGTGGTGCGGGCAGGGAAACGTGCGGGGGGCAATCGTCAAGACGGAAAACGCGCCACAGAGTGGACGCATTCCCGCGAGAGGCTTTCAGACTACGCATTGTGGAGGCTGTGAGGGGCCGTTGCCGACGCGAGTGCCTCGAGTGCCCCGCTGATAGATTCGGCGCATGAAGTTCGCCGAATCTGTCGTTGATCTCATCGGCGACACGCCGCTCGTTCGCCTCAACCGCGTGACCGAGGGCATTTCGGCGACCGTGCTCGCGAAAGTCGAGTACCTCAACCCCGGCGGCTCGTCGAAAGACCGCATTGCGACGCGCATCATCGACGCAGCAGAACGCGAGGGTTTGCTGAAGCCGGGCGGCACGATCGTTGAACCGACGAGTGGCAACACGGGCGTGGGCCTCGCCCTCGTCGCGCAGCAACGCGGCTATCGCTGCGTCTTCGTGCTGCCCGACAAAGTGGGCGACGACAAACGCAACGTGCTCACGGCCTACGGCGCCGAAATCGTCGTCACGCCAACGGCTGTGGCGCCCGACGACCCCGAGTCGTACTACAGCGTTTCTGACCGCTTGGCTCGCGAGATTCCCGGAGCGTTCAAGCCCAACCAATACGCCAACCCCAACGGCCCGCGCAGTCACTACGAGACGACCGGCCCCGAGATCTGGCGCGACACCGAGGGGCGCCTCACGCACTTTGTCGCGGGAGTCGGAACGGGCGGCACGATCTCGGGCACGGGGCGGTTCTTGCGCGAGGTGAGCGCTGACCGCGCGAGCGGCCGCGTGCAGATCGTCGGCGTCGATCCCGTCGGCAGCGTGTATTCGGGCGGCACCGGTCGCCCTTACCTCGTCGAGGGTGTCGGCGAAGACTTCTGGCCCGAGGCTTACGACCCCACCGTGGTCGACCGCATTGTCGCCGCGAGCGATCAGAAGTCGTTTGACATGACCCTGCGCCTCGCGCGCGAAGAGGGCCTGCTCGTCGGCGGTTCGTGCGGCATGGCCGTCGTCGGGGCGCTCGAGGTCGCACGTGAGCTCGGCCCCGATGACGTCGTCGTCGTGCTGCTGCCCGATGGCGGCCGCGGCTACCTCGGCAAAATCTTCAACGATGGCTGGATGCGCCGCCACGGCTTCACGCACCCGCAGGGCTCGCCCACCGTGGCCGACCTGCTCGGCACGCCGCCGCGCGAACTCGCCCACTTGCGGCGCGAGCACACGGTCGCGGATGCCGTCGCGGCGCTCGAAGCGCACCCTGGTGCCCTGCCAGTTGTCGCAGCCGAGCCACCCCTCGTGCTGGGCGAAGTGGTGGGCTCGGTCGACGCCCGCACGCTGCTGCGTGCTCTCGCCACGGGCGCAGTGACTCCGGCCGATCCGATCACGGCGGCGATGGGGCCGAGCATGCCGGTCGTGGGCGCACACGAGAGCCTCGAGGCTGCGGGCGAACGCTTTGGCGAACGGGGTGCCGGTGGGCAGCATCCCGACACCCTCATGGTTCTTGAGGGCGGAAACCCCGTCGGCCTGCTGAACCGCACCGACCTGATCGCCGCTCTCGCGGGAGGCAACGCATGACCGAGCACGATCCGCACATTCTGCAGGGCTTTGCCACGCGCGCGATTCACGCGGGCCAGGCCTTCGACCCGACAACGGGTGCCGTCACGCCGCCCGTCTACTTGACGTCGACGTTTGTGCAGCGCTCGATCGGCGACTTGCGCGGCGGCTACGAATACGCGCGCGGCGGCAACCCCACGCGTGACGCCCTGCAAGATCAGCTCGCGTCGCTCGAATCGGGGGCGAAGGCATTCAGCTTTGCTTCGGGGCTCGCCGCCGAAGATGCGCTGCTGCGTGCCGTGCTGCGCCCCGGCGACCACGTGCTCATGGGCAACGACGTCTACGGCGGCACCCACCGCCTGGTGCGGCGCATCTTCGCGCCGTGGAATATCGGCCTCACGACGATCGAGCTCGGCGACCTCGATGTCGCCCGCGAAGCCCTCGAGCGGTTGCGCCCGCGCGTGCTCTGGCTCGAGACGCCGAGCAACCCGCTCATGAAGATCACCGACATCACGGCGCTCGCCGAACTCGCGCACGCGGTGGGCACGCTCGTGGTCGTCGATAACACCTTCGCGACCCCCTACTTGCAACAGCCGCTCGTCTTGGGCGCCGACGTCGTCGTGCACTCGACGACCAAGTACCTCGGCGGTCACTCCGACGTGCTCGGCGGCGCCGTGGTCACGAACGACCTCGAGCTCGCCGAGCACGTGCAGTTTCACCAGTTCGCGGCCGGCGCCGTGTCGGGCCCCATGGATGCGTGGCTCACGACGCGCGGGATCAAGACGCTCGCCGTGCGCATGGACCGCCACTCGGCCAACGCTCACGCCATCGCCGAGTCGATCGTGGGGCACGCCGCCGTCACGCGCGTGTACTACCCGGGCCTGCCCGACCACCCCGGACACGACCTCGCCCAGCGCCAAATGCGCGGCTTCGGCGGGATGCTCTCGCTCGAGCTCGCGGGAGGTGCCGCTGCCGCGCGCGCCTTCGCCGAGGGCCTGCGCGTCTTCAGCCTCGCGGAATCACTCGGGGGCGTGGAGTCGCTCGTCAACTATCCGAGCGAGATGACGCATGCCTCGGTGCGCGGCACCGAGCTCGAGGTGAGCGACGCGATCGTGCGCCTCTCGGTGGGCATTGAAGACGTCGACGACTTGCTCGCCGACGTGCAGCAGTCGCTCGCTCGGCTCTGAGCTCGCGCGCGAACTCTGTGATGGCCGTGGCTCGTCGGGGTGCTCCCGTGCATAATGGTCTCGCCGATGTGAACGTACACATCGCCACCCGGAACGGACGATGATGACCACGGAAACAGCGCGCGGGGCGGAGCCAGAGCGCGTTCGCGCGCCGAACATCCGTGATGTTGCCCGGGTTGCCGGCGTCTCGTATCAGACCGTGTCGCGCGTGCTCAACGACAGTCCGAGCATTCGGCCCGAAACACTGCAGCGCGTTCGCGATGCCATTGATGAGCTCGGGTATCGTCCCAATCAGGCCGCCCGCGCGCTCGTCACGAGCCGATCGCGCACGATCGGCGTGCTCGCGGCCCAGACCGTGCACTATGGGCCGGCCACGAGTATTCAGGCCATCGAGTCGGCCGCACGCGAAGCGGGCTACCGCCTCTCGATTACCAACATCAGTTCGAGCGAATACGCCTCAATCAAGAGCGGCCTCGACTACCTCATGAGTCAGTCGATCGAAGCGCTCATCGTCATTGCCCCGCAGGTTCGCGTCTTTGAGGCCATCAGTGACCTGCAAATTGGCGTGCCGTTTGTGACGCTCGAAGCGACGGGCTTGAGTTCGGACCATTCGCTCTGGGTTGACCAGGTGCAGGGTGCGCGCATGGCAACACGCCACCTCATTGAGCTGGGCCACACCGAGATCATGCACATTTCGGGCCCGCAAGACTGGATCGAGGCCGAGGCGCGCATGCAAGGCTTCTTGCGCGAGCTCGGCGACGCCGACCTGCGCACGCGCGCGCCGATTCTCGGCGACTGGACGGCCTCGTTTGGCTACTACGCGGGACTCGAATTGCTGCGCTACCGCGACTTCACGGCCGTTTTTGCCGGAAACGACCAAATGGCGCTCGGTTTCATGCACGCGTGCCGCGAAATGGGCCTCAGTGTGCCCGGTGATATCTCGATCGTGGGCTTCGACGACGTCCCCGAGGCGGCGCACTATGCGCCCCCGCTCACGACCGTGCGGCAGAACTTTGCCGAGATCGGTCGCCGCGCGGTCGCGCTCTTGCTGGGGGAGTTGCGAGGCGAGACAGAGATGAGCCACGACCCCGTGCAGCCCGAGCTGGTCATCCGGCAGTCGACGGGTCGTCGACCCTAGCGTTTCCCGACCGTAACCGCGCTGTTATCGACTTGTGACCGTTTCAGCCGCGTGCGTAGTTGACACATGTGACCGTTTCGCCGTTAGATAGCCATCACGCGATGTGAACGGTCACAAAACGGTCACAGCGCAGACACCCCAGAACCACCCCGGCGTCGGGTCCACCCGTCGCCGCCGCGACGATGGAGTCCCGTGAACGTGCTCAGCCCCGAGGTGCAGGTTGCCGTTGCGCGCGTGCGCGACGAGGTGGCTGCCCTTCACGCCGAGCTCGTGCGCTACAACCTCGTGGTCTGGACTGGCGGAAACGTTTCGGGTCGCGTTCCGGGTGCTGACCTCTTCGTCATCAAGCCCAGCGGCGTTGGCTACGACGAACTGACCCCCTCGAGCATGATCTTGTGCACGCTCGACGGCGAGGTCGTGCCCAACACGCCGGGCAGCGACCGCAGCCCCTCGAGCGACACCGCCGCACACGCCTACGTGTACCGCACCATGCCCGAGGTCGGGGGCGTCGTGCACACGCACTCCACCTACGCCACTGCGTGGGCCGCGCGCGCCGAAGCGATTCCGTGCGTCATCACGGCCATGGCCGATGAGTTCGGCGGCGAGATTCCCGTCGGGCCCTTCGCGATCATCGGCGACGACTCGATTGGCCGCGGCATTGTCGAGACCCTGCGCGGTCACCGCTCGCGCGCCGTGCTCATGCAAAACCACGGCCCCTTCACGATCGGGCGCGACGCCCGCGATGCCGTGAAGGCTGCTGTCATGCTCGAAGACGTCGCGCGCACCGTGCACATCGCGCGCCAGGGCGGCGCTCTTGTTCCTATCGCGCCCGACGCGATCGACGCGCTCTTTGACCGCTACCAGAACGTCTACGGGCAACCGAAGGCGGGTGCACGATGAGCGCCACCGTGATCACCGAGGGGCGCGCTGTGCTCGGCATCGAGCTGGGCTCGACGCGCATCAAGGCGTGCCTGATTGGTGACAACCCCAACGAGGTCATCGCCGTCGGTTCGCACGAGTGGCAGAACCAACTCGTTGACGGCGTGTGGACCTACTCGCTCGACGAGGTGTGGGCCGGGCTTCAGGCCGCCTATGCCGCGCTCGTGGCTGACGCAACCTCGCGCCACGGCGTGGCACCGACCTCGTTCGCGGCGATCGGCGTCTCGGCCATGATGCACGGCTACCTCGCCTTCGATGAGGGCGGCGAGCTGCTCATGCCGTTCCGCACGTGGCGCAACACGAGCACGGGCTCCGCGGCCGCCGCGCTCACCGAACTCTTTGGCGTCAACATTCCCTTGCGCTGGTCGATCGCTCACCTGCACCAAGCGGTGCTGAGCGGTGAGGCGCACGTCGACCGCATTGGCCACATCACGACGCTCGCGGGCTACGTGCACGAGCGGCTGACGGGGGAGCGCGTGGTCGGCATCGGCGATGCCTCGGGAATGTTCCCG
>JBDKJR010000057.1:0-7025 GCA_039796515.1 Actinomycetota bacterium | reverse complement strand
GCACGACCCGCTGGGCGACCTCGTCGGGGTCGGTGATGAGCGCACCGGCAAGATCGCGCGGCGCGAGGGTGCCGTCGGCGAGGTAGCCGCGGTCGGCAAAGGCTTCGGCCACAAAGCGCACGCCGGCGCTCTCGCACGCCGTCGCGATCGCCGAGCCGGGTAGTCCCAAGACCGGCAAACCCACGGCCCGCGCGACGTCGGCGATGACTTCAGCAACCTCGAGGTCGACGGCGATGCGGTTGTAGAGCGCGCCGTGGGGCTTGAGATACCGCACTCCGGCGCGAGCGTGAGCGGCCATCCCGGCGAGTGCCGAGACCTGATACAGCACGTCGGCGTGCAACTGCTCGGCCGGAACATCCATGTCTCGCCGGCCAAAACCGACCAGATCGCGGTAGGCCGGATGCGCTCCGATCGCGACCCCGTGGGCCGCCGCCGCGCGGCACGCCGTGAGCATCGTGGCCGGGTCGCCCGCGTGAAAACCGCACGCGATGCTCGCGCTCGAGATGAGCGGAAACATCGCCTCATCGTCGCCCATCGTCCAGGCGCCGTACGACTCACCGAGATCGCAATTGAGATCGATGAGCGCCATGCCCCGAGCCTACGACCCCGCGCCCTGCGCTGTCCTCCTGCGTGTGCGCTGGCCGCTCGGTCGGTGGTGAGCCATACTTCGTTGCAGGGCGCGTTAGCTCGGCTGCGCCCAGACGGGGGGCTCGACCGTGCCACTGGGGATACCCCCGCATCTCGCGCCGCGCACCACGAGCACGGCGGTTGCGCGAGCGGGTCACGCGGCGGCCGCGGTCTGTCTGCTCGCGGTCGGGGCGGTAGTGGTCTCGATTCAGGCCTACCTGACGCAGGCGATCTTGTGGCCCGCGCTCATCGTGCTCATTCCCTTGCTGGTATTGCTCGCGCTGCTCGAGCGCAGCCCGTCGCGCTTCATCGCGGCGTGCTATCTCGTCGTCGGCGGATTGTGCGTCGTGTGGTTCTCGCTCATCGCCTCGACGCAACTGGGCACTCCACTCGCGAACGACGACTACACGATCGTGCTGCTCAAACTCGCCCTCATTCTGGTCATCGGTGTCGGGCCGAGCTTGGGTGCTTCGATGCTGTGGGTCACGGCGGGCTATGTCATCGGCGAAACGGCGAGCGTGCTCGCCCTGGGGTGGCTGGGCGGTGCGTGGCATTTCGACCAGGTGTCGTTTGCGACCTGGTTCATTGTCATGGGTCTGCTCGCGGTGTTGCGGCTCGACCGCAAGACAAAGAGAGACTCGCAAGTAGAGCTTTATCGAGCGGCCCGAGACGAAATGCTCGCCGACGTGCGCCGCGTCTTTGAGCAACGCGCCACGGCATTGCTGCATGACACGGTGCTCAATCAGCTCGCCGTGATCGCGAGCACGTCGTCCCCGCTGTCGACGGAGGTTCGCGAGGCGATTCGCCACGACCTCGCCACGATCGTCGGTCACGAGTGGTTCGATGTGGCATCTTCTTCGGGTTCCAGCGAGTCAGCTCTCTCTGCGCACGACGGCGCTCTCGAGACCACCGACCGGCTCACTCGCTTGCGCACCATGGTCGACGATGCCGCGGCGGGCGCGGTGACCGTGCAGATCGAGGGCGCCACGATCGGCATCGACGCGCTCGACGCCGAGTCGTTCGATGAGTTCAGCAGAGCAATCGCGCAGTGCGTCGTCAACGTGCGACGTCACGCGGGCATCGATGCCGCCGATGTAGTGCTGGGAGGGAGCGCAACGGATGCCTCGGCCATGGTCATCGACGCCGGGCGCGGCTTCTCGCTCGACGAGCGCACCGACGGCCGGCTCGGCGTTGGCACGAGCATTGTGGGTCGGCTCGAGACCATCGGGGGCTCGGCAACCGTGTGGTCGCAACCAGGCAAGGGCACCTCGGTGCTCTTGACGGTTCCCGTTGCACCGAGGGGCGGGGGTGACGCGTGAACCTCGACCCGCCGATTCCCACCCCGGCCGCGACACTTGAGCGACTCGATCCGCTCGCTGCTGCCGCCGCGCGGCCCGTCACGACGGGCGCCGCCCTGCTCGCTCTCATGGTGCCTGCCGTGATGATTGCCGTGCGGCCGCAGGAGATCATCCACCCCCTCTGGCTCGTTGTGTCGTACGCCGCCCTCTTTTCGGCGGTCTGGATTCTGCTCAACCGCTCGCACCCCAGCCGCCCGGTCTGGTTGTCGCCCTCGGCCCAGGTCTTTCACGTTCTCGTCACCGTCATGCTCATTGCGAGCGCGGCCTCGATGGTGGGGGCCAACGCGATGCTGCGCGACGACTGGGCTCCCCTCGTCGCTGGCATTCTGCTGGTCGCGAGCACTCCCTATCGACCTGCGCGCGAGATTGTCTTGTGGACGGTCGTGCACACCCTCACGTGTGCGGTTCTCGGCATCGTGCAGTCGCCCTTTGCGGCGTCAGACTTTCCGACGCTCACATATGCCGTGACGGGGTCGCTTCCCGTGGCCGTCATGGGCTTCACGGCCGCGGCCTATGCCCGATCGCTCGTCAACTCCACCCGCTTGTGGCAGAGCCGCGCGTGGCAGGCAGCGGCGACCGCGGCGCTCGAGAAGCGCAGTGGAGTGGCACGGTCGGTGCAGCAGCAGCGCATTTCGGTGCTCAATCGCGACGTCGTTCCGTATCTGCAGCGCATCGTGGCGGCAGAGTCGGTGAGTGACGACGATCGAGAAGAAGCGCGCCGACTGTCGCAGAGCATCCGAAGCGTACTGGTGGCTGAGGTCGAAAAGTCGTGGGCGCAGCTCATGCTCGACGATGTGATCGCGCGGCACCCCCGGCTGAACATCCAGGCGCGGGCCGACGACCCTGACGACCTGTGTAGTCGTGCCGTGATCGAACGCCGGACCGTTCTGCGGGCCCTCGCCATGCTGAGCGTTGAGCGCCTGACAGCGAGTGCGATTGACCTGACGGTGCGCGCTCCTGACGGCCGTCTCACGATCGAGTGGAGCGTGACGACCCCCCTGTCGATGACGGATGCCCGCCGCGCATTGCGCTCCATGATCGAACTCATTCGGGGTGTCACCCAGCACTCCGCGGTTCATGAGCGTGCGGGGCGACTGGTCATAGAGTTTGGCTATGGATACTGACGCGCGGTCCGGGACCCGGGTACGGTTGGCGATCCTGGATGACCACGAGCTCTTGCTCGACAGCCTCTCGTCGTGGATCTCCACCCACGCGCGCGACTTCGACCTCGTCTTGACGGCTCCCACCTGGTTTGAACTGGTGCAGAGCGATCAGTTTCCGACCGACCTGGTCTTGCTCGACTTTCAGCTGCAAGAGCCCGTGTCGATTGAGGCGCGCGTGCGCACGTGCCGGGCCGCGGGCGCAAAGGTCATCGTGCTCACGAGCCTCGACACCGCCGAAGCACGCGAGCGAGCGTTCGACGCAGGAGCCTCGGCTTTTCTGTCGAAGGTGGTTCCGCTGAGCGAGGTCATGGAGACCGCTCGTCGGGTGATGGGCATGCAGTCGACCGGCGAACTTGTTCGCGATTGGCGACCGCTTCCGAAAGGCGCGATTCGGCACGCGCGCCCCAAACTGTCGACGAGTGAGCGTGAAGCCCTCGCGCTCTACGCGAGCGGCTACAGCATGGCCGAGGTCGCTGGCCACATGAACGTGCAGTACGAGACCGCCAAGACCTATTTGCGGCGCGTGCGCGAGAAGTACTCCCGGGCAGGGCGCCCGGCGAGCACCAAAGCCGACCTGATTCGTCGGGCGGCAGAAGACGGACACTTGGAGTAATGGCAAAGCTTTATTTTCGATACGGCGCGATGAACAGCGGCAAGAGCACCTCGTTGCTCCAGGCCGCCTACAACTACGAAGAGCGCAATCAGGCGGTCGTGCTCGCTAAGCCGCGCATCGACACCAAGGGCGATCAGACGATCGTCTCGCGACTCGGCGTGACGCGCGCGGTCGACTTCACGATCGACGCGGCCGACGACGTCTACACACGGTTTCAAGTGCACCGTGCGGCAGTCATCCGAGAGACCGGGCGCGACGTCTCGTGCCTGCTGGTGGATGAAGCGCAGTTCTTGACGATGCAGCAAGTGGATGACCTGCTGCGCATTGCCGTACGTGAAGACGTGCCCGTGCTCGCCTATGGCATCCGCACCGATTTTCAGACCGTGGCGTTTCCGGGTAGCCGTCGCTTGCTCGAGATCGCCCACTCGCTCGAAGAACTCAAGACGATTTGCCGGTGCGGCCGAAAGGCCGTGTTCAACGGTCGGTCGATTGACGGCGTCTTCGTCTTCGACGGCGATCAGGTCGCGATCGATGGCGTGGATGTGACGTACGAGTCGCTGTGTGCGGCCTGCTATCTCGACGAGTCGGGCAACAATCTCGCCTCAGGATGGCGCGCACCCGTGCCCATCGATGCCGTCGACCCGTTGGCTGCCGGCCCGCTCGGCCCGCACGCCGACTTCAGCTGACCGCACTCCCGGCACCGCGATCGTCGGTGGAGTGCGTGCACTCCACCGACCGTGAACGCACAAAAAATGAGGACCGCCATGGGCGGTCCTCAATTTTTTGTCGGGGTAACAGGATTTGAACCTGCGGCCTCGTCGTCCCGAACGACGCGCGCTACCAAGCTGCGCCATACCCCGGTGCTGCCCGAGCGAACCCGGGCAACCCGTCAAGAATAGCCGATGTCGTCACCGACGAGTGTCACGAGCACGGCCTCCGGCGGGCAGGCGAAGCGCACGGGGGCAAAGATCGAGGTGCCGATGCCCGCAGACACGTTGAGGTACGAGGCCTGGTGTGCGTGGTGCCACACCGACAGGCCGCGGGCGCGGTCGCGCGGGAGGTCGCAATTGGTGATGATGGCGCCCATTCCGGGCACGCACACCTGACCACCATGCGTGTGCCCCGCGAAGATCACGTCGGCGCGTTGCGTCGTAAAGGCGTTGAGCACGCGTTGGTAGGGGGCGTGGGTGACGCCGATCATGACGGCGGGGTCGTCGGTGTCATCGTCGTCGAGCTCGCGCAGGGCATCCACGAGGCCAGGAAGGCGGTCGAGACGATCCCAGCCGCGGTGCGCGTCGTTCGTGCCCATGAACTCAAGAATCGAGCCCTTGATCGTCAGTTGGGCCACCGCGTTATTGAGCGAGTGCCACCCGAGTCGTTGCTCGAGAAGGGCCTCGAGGGCTTCGGTGTCGAGCCGCACCGCCGTCTCGGTCTCGCCCTTCGACGGTCCCGCAAGATAGCGCAGGGGGTTCTTGGGGGTCGGGGCAAAGTAATCGTTCGAACCGTGCACAAACACGCCCGGTACCCCGTCGAAGGCCGTGAGGGCCTCCGCGAGCGCGGGGATGGCGTCGACGTGCCCCAGGTTGTCTCCGGTGTTGATAACGAGGTCGGGCGCAAGCGATGCGAGTGACTGTACCCAGGCGATCTTGTCGCGCTGCCAGGGTGCGAGGTGCAGGTCACTGAGGTGCAACACGCGGATGGGGTCGGCACCCGGAGCCAGCACGGGAACGACTTCACGGCGCACCCGGTAGGCCCGGCGCTCAATGAGCGAGGCGTACGCGGCGGCGGCCGCCGCAACCCCGAGGGTCGCGACGGCCGCCGTGCGCAGAGCGGTGCTCATCAGCAGCTCAGTTTCGCCTCGGTAAGCACCATCGGCGTGCCGAACAAGAACTTCGATCCGGGCGCCCGGCTCTGTTCGATGACGGTGCCATCGAGCAGCGGATCATCTCCCGGCTGGAGCACATAACACTGCGTGCTCACATCGGTGAAGCCCGCATCAGAGAACGCGACCAAGGCATCCGCGAGAAGCGTGGGTACCGAGGTCACGTCGGGCACCGTTCCCACGTTGCCTCGACTGATCGTCACGGTGACGGTCGTGCCGCGTGCCAACAGGGTTCCGGCCGGGAACGACATGGTCGCGACCATATCGACAGGAATGTCAGAGTCGATCGCCTTCAAGATTTCGAACTTGAAGCCCAAACCTTCGAGCAGGGCTTGCGCTTGCTCGGGGGACTGCCCGACGACGTCGGGCAGCGTGACTCCGGAACCCGTGAGCAGTCGGGCGGGAGGGGCGCCGAACGCACTGCCGCCGTATTGCCCGTTGATGGCGCCTTGCACCACGCGGAAGATCTGGTGACGCAACTGGCCACCGCTCGGGTAGCTACGAATCGGCACCTTGCCCACGACGTTGCCGACCCAGACGGCCGTTGAGACGCGCGAACTCGAGCCCACGATCCAGGTCTGGTTTGAGCTGTCGGTGGTTCCCGTCTTGCCGAGCAGAGGAATGCCGTCACCCACCCGCGATGCCGTTGCCGTACCGCTCGAGATGACCGCTTGCATGGGGGCGGCCGCTGCGGCGGCAACCTCGGCCGAGATGGCGCGTCGGCAGTCGATCTGTTGACCATCGAGCTCGTTGCCATCACGGTCGACGAAGCGGTCGACGACGATCGGCTTGCAGTAAGTGCCACCGCTCGCGATCGTGGCGAAGGCGTTCGCCATCGTGAGGGGAGCGATCTCGTTCGTGCCGAGAACGGCCGAGGGGTTGGTCTTGAGGTTGTCGCCGTCGGCGCGGTGCACGCCGAGCGACTCGGCCGCCCCACGGATGTCGCACTGGTCAAGCTGCTCGCCGACCGAGGCGAACGCCGTGTTGACGGACTGCACGGTCGCATTGAAGACACTCATCGCGGGTGCGGCGGGGGCGTCGTTCTTGGGGTTCCAGTTGCCACCCCAGGGTCCGCCGCCGTCTTCGCACGTGTCGACGAAGGCCGCGAGGTTGCGGTCGCGCACCGTAGCGTCGACAACTTCGTTGAGGCCGCGGCCTTCGTTGAGCCACTGCACGAGGGCGAAGACCTTGTAGGTCGACCCCACCTGGAAGCCGCTCGATCCGCCGTAGTCGCGGTCGGTCGCGTAGTTGACGGCTGTCGTGCCGAGGCCGCCGCCGCCAAACTCGGCACTGCGGTCATCGAAGACGCGGTTTTGCGCCATCGTGATGACGCGGCCGGTGTTGGTTTCAATTGAGGTCGCGACGCTACCGATCTCGAGGCG
>JBDKJR010000056.1:0-6092 GCA_039796515.1 Actinomycetota bacterium | reverse complement strand
GTGTTGATGCCTTTCGAGTGAGAAGTAGAGACCTTTCTCGAAGGATCACACGGTGACCGCGTCCACGTCAGCAACGACGTGCGCGACCACCGAGCGTTACACCACTATGCGGGACTCCACTGCGGCAGGCGACCCCATCTTCGCGATGCCCCACACCGCCTTCGTCGACAGAGCTCGATTGTCGTCCCACTCGAGATATTCCGGCACCCACTCGGCCAGATGCTTCAAGAACGGGATCGACGTATCCGAACCGACGAGGTCCATTGCACTTGCGACTTCCTCGTGGTTTTCGTGCCAAGAAGCCAGAGCAAGTTCATGAAGCAAGGGCAGATGACTCGCTCCGTAACCGAACACGTAGCACACAATCATCGACCAATCGACGGCTTCCTTGTCTCGAGCCATGGTCCCTTCGTGCAATAGGGAGAGACCTAGGGATACGCCATCTCCCACTCCCATTGCCTGGAGGAACTCGGAGCGTGACAACCGTGCGTGGCCCCGGAGACCAATCAGCCGGCTGATCAGAAGAACGTGGTCACCGGTCACCATGGCTTTGTCGCCCAACACGCCATCAGGTCATTGGAAGTGTCGAGAGCGGCGCTTCGATCGAGTCCGGTGCCCATAGTCGGATCATCCCATGTCACTAACGATGCGACGCCGCCCAGCCCGTTCGAGTCGCGAATAGCGACCGAGGGCCATGAGGCCGCCGAAAGAGCATTGCAGCGGAAGTCACGAGATGGTGGACCTGAGGGGATTCGAACCCCTGACCTCCTCGATGCGAACGAGGCGCGCTACCAACTGCGCCACAGGCCCGTGGTGCGTCGACCACATTACCATTCGCGCGCGAGGCGCTTGACCGGGTGGGGCGCGGGCTTAGCTCGCGGCGCGGCGGCGCTGCAAGACCTCGTCGAGGTCGGGCGCGCGCGTCGGCAAGTCGTCGACGAGACCCATGCCGGCGAAGCGGCTGGCGGCGGGGCGCTCGACGCGCGGGGCGTCGCCATCCGTCTCGGTCACCGCAGCTGCGGGGCGGTCGACGGATGCCGCGGCGAGAGCCGCCGCGCGCTGCGCCCGCTCGGCTTCGGCCGCCGCGGCAGCGAGTGCGGCCGCGTGGTCGAGAGCCGGAGCCACGGCCCCAGCCGGCACCACCGGCGCGCTGAGGTAGCTCGGCTTGGGCAGCGGCACGGGCGTCCACTCGCGGCGCGCACCGGCGGGCGCCCGGCGAACCGGGGGTGCCAGGTCGACAAACTCGGGGGCGGCGACACCCGCAACGGGAGCAGTGCGGCGGCGTTGCGCGCGCGCGAGACCCGTGAGGAGCATCCCGCCACTGATGGCGACAAAGGCCGCGAAACCGGCCCACGCCCACGCCGACATCGAGAGCGCGATGCCGATACCGATGAGGGCGAGAAGAGTCGTGAGCGAGGTCACCGCGCGTGAGCGGCGCAAGCGGCGCTGGCCGAGGCGCGCGGCATCCATTTCGGCCATGAGGCCGGGGGCCGACTCGGTGAGACGCGCCCGCAGTGCGCGCTGCGCGGCGGCCTCGCGCGCGCGCTCGATCGCGGCGAGCTCGCGCTGGCGGGCGGCGAGCGAGCGCTGTTGCGCGGCCACATCGCGGGCCGTCAACTCGGCGCGCACCGACTCGGGAACCTCAGCCGCGTGCGCCATGATGCGCAGCGTTTGCTGCAGGCGAATGGCGTTGCGCTCGGTCGCGAGGTACTCGCGACGGCGCCGCCACATGGGCACGAGATAAAGCAACCAGAGCGCGGCCGCAATGACGATGAGGATCGCCGTGCCGCCCCCCGTGGTCTCCATGCGGCAACGGTACGATTCTGAAGCCGATGCGCTCGGCAGGTCGGCGGAGTGTCTGCAGACCCGAGACCGCATCGAGCCTCAACCCCCTCTGCAAGAAGGACACCATGTCGTCAACCTCTGCCCCCGAAACCGCCGCCGAGCCCACCGCTGCAGCCGAGAAGAGCGGACTGCGCGCCTTCTTTGGCAACGCCGAACTGCTCATCGTGATTCTGCTCGGCATCGTCTCGGTCGCTACCGCCTGGGTCTCGTTCCAGGCCGCGCTGTATGACGGCCAGACGGCGAAGGCGCTGTCGCAGTCGCAAAGCGCCACCGCCGAGGCCGAGTCGCTCTACCTCGAAGGCAACCAGGAGTATGTGCAAGACGCCCAGACCCTGGCGCGCCTCACCGAACTGCAGGCGCAGATCAACGCCGGCGACCCCATCGCCGCCGAGGTCTATGACGCGCTCTACTTTGTGGCCGTGAGCGAGCACTTCGGTGCCGCAATCGAGCGTGCCGACGAGATCAACGCGACCGACACCGAGTTCTACACGAGCCCCCTCGACGACGAGGAGTACCAGGCCGTGCTGTTCGGCGCCTATGGCGACAAGGCCGACGAAGCGGTCGAGCTGACAAAGCAGGCCGACGAGCTCGACGCTCGCGGTGACTGGCTCACGCTCACGACCGTGCTCATGGCCATCTCGCTGTTCTTGCTCGGTGTCGCCGCCGTCGTGCGCTCGCGCAAGGTGCAGTACTCGCTCATCATCATCGGCACGGCGATCTTCGGTTTCGCCGCGGCGATCATGTTCTCGATTCCGATGACCTGGGTCTAGTCGCACCCAGCCTGCACACCCCGCCTGCCGCTCGCGCGCCCTTAGCGAGCGGGCGGCAGGCTGATGCCGCGTCGTGCGGCAATCAGATCAACCTCGGGCACGGTGGCCGCATCGGGCGGCACGCGCCCCGACTTCCAGCGTTGCAGCACCCCCTGAGGCACCTCTTCCACGGTCAGCGCGAAACAGAAGTGGTCGCGCCAGTCGTTATTGATGTGGATGTAGCGGCGCCGCAGCCCCTCGTAGCGAAAGCCAAGCTTCTCGACCACTCGCAGGCTCGGCCCATTCTCGGGGCGAATGCAGATCTCCATGCGGTGGAGTCCGACCGTGAAGAACACGTGGTCGGTTGCGAGCGCGACGGCCGTGGGTGTCAACCCGCGCCCAGCAAAGCCCGCCCCGACCCAGTAGCCGATCGTCGCGGAGGCAAGCGAGCCGTAGGTCATGCCGCTCACATTGAGCTGGCCAGCCAGGCGGCCATCCGTCTCGATAATGAACGGCAAGC
Source organism: Actinomycetota bacterium (assembly GCA_039796515.1). Classification (GTDB taxonomy): domain Bacteria; phylum Actinomycetota; class Actinomycetes; order Actinomycetales; family Microbacteriaceae; genus Microcella. Next base: position 2,978 of record JBDKJR010000056.1, on the reverse strand, counting down.
CGGCCCCCGCGCGCGCGTTCGCGATCTGATTGCGGATGCTCGCCTTCGTATCCCACTGCATGGGCGCCGCGGGGTTGGTCGCCTCCCACGGCCGCAGCCAACTGCGGCTCGCAATGAGTTCGGCTTCGAGGGCGCGCGCATCGCGCACGCGAATCGGGCGCAACACTGTGGCCCCCTCACGCAAGGTGGGGATGATCGACACCAACTCCTACTCCAGGTGAGCCGAAAACTCGCGCAACCACGGACGCAATTCAGGACCAAGGTCAGGGCGTTCAACGGCAAGCTGGACGATCGCCTTGATGTAGTCAAGTCGGTCACCGGTGTCGTATCGACGCCCGCGAAAGATCACTCCGTACACGCCGCCTCGTTGTGGCTGATGGGCAAGTTCCAGCAAAGCATCGGTCAGCTGAATTTCTCCACCCTTGCCAGGAGGCGTGTGCTCCAAGATGTCGAAGATCTCAGGACGCAATACATAGCGACCAATCACCGCATAGTTCGAGGGGGCCGTGCCGGGTGCGGGTTTCTCGACCAGGTCGACGACGCGGACGACATCGGGGTCGTCGGTCGGCTCAACAGTGGCCACGCCGTAAAGATGAGCTTGAGACGGATCAACCTCGAGCAAAGCGACGACACTCGTGCCCCGGTATTGGTGCACGTCAATCATGCGATCGAGCAGCGCATCGCGAGGATCAATGATGTCGTCGCCGAGAAGTACCGCAAAGGACTCGCGGCCCACGTGCATGTGAGCCCGTAACACGGCGTGGCCTAGGCCCAAAGGAGCCCCCTGGCGCACATAGTGCATGTCGGCGAGGTCGGTCGAATATTCGACCTTGGCGAGCTTTTCGGTGTCACCCTTGGCCTCGAGGGTGGCTTCGAGTTCACCCACTCGGTCAAAATGGTTTTCGAGCGCGGTCTTGTTGCGACCCGTGATCATCAGGACATCGGTGAGCCCCGAAGCGACCGCTTCTTCGACCACGTATTGGATGGCCGGCTTGTCGACGACCGGCAACATTTCTTTTGGCATCGCCTTCGTTGCCGGCAAAAATCGGGTACCGAGCCCGGCTGCGGGAATCACTGCTTTGCTGATTCGCGAGGTCATGCGCTCAGCGTAGACCCGCACAGTGCGCGGTGGTCTGGGGCGCGTCGAAAGAATCGCGGTCGTAACATTGGCATATGGCCCCCGACCGCGACGGTGAGTTGATCGCCGCGAAGCGCGCCCTGCGAGCCGAACTGCGCGAGCGCCGGCGCATCCGGCCCTCGCATGAGCGCGAGGTCGCGACCGAGGGCCTCACGCGCCAGCTCATCGCCCTCACCTCGACCCTCGGTCCGCGCGCGCTGTCGTGCTATCTGGCCACGGGTGACGAACCCGAAACGCGGCCCTTTCTGGCGTGGGCTGCCGAGCAGGGCATTCGCGTGCTGCTGCCGGTTTCGCGCGACGACGGCTTGCTCGACTGGGCACTGTATGACAACGCCGACGAAGGCCTCGACGTCATCGGTATGCCCGTGCCGACGACCGAGGTGCTCGGCCCCATCGCGATCAACGACGTCGGGCTCATCATCGTTCCCGCGGCAGCCGTCGATCGCACGGGCATGCGCATGGGCTGGGGTCGCGGCTATTTCGACAAGACCCTCGGCTCGATGGATCGCCGCCCTCCCGCCTTTGCCGTCGTCTTCGACCACGAGGTCGTCGACGAGTTGCCGCGCGAACGGCACGACCAGGGAGTCGACGGGGTCGTGACCCCCAGCGGCATCACCCGCTTCACCGCCTGAGCGCGGTTCGGGCGGATGCTCGCCCCGCCGTATCCTGGAAGGCGGAGGTCTTTTCATGCCCACGTATTCGTACCGCTGCACCGAGTGTTCGACCGCGTTCGACATTCAGCAGGCCTTCACCGACGACTCGCTCACCGAGTGCCCGACGTGCCACGGCAAGCTGCGCAAGGTCTTCTCGGCGGTCGGTGTGACGTTCAACGGCTCGGGCTTCTACCGCACCGACAACCGCGCGGGCTCGAGCTCGTCGTCGAGCTCGTCGAGCAGTTCTGCGAAGAACGAGTCGAGCGGGTCATCCGCGCCCGCGAGTTCGCCCGCCGCTGCTCCGGCGGCCGCGCCCGCCTCAAGCTAGGCCCGCTAGGCGCATCCGTTTTTCGCTCGGCGCACTGGCGTCGTTAAGCGCGGCCAGTATCATCGGCGAATGCTCAAAGGATTTCGCGAATTCATTCTGCGCGGCAACGTCATTGACCTTGCCGTCGCCGTCGTCATCGGTGCTGCCTTCACGGCGGTGGTGAACTCGATCGTCACCGCCGTCATCAACCCCGCGATCGGGGCGCTCTTTAATGCTGAGTCCCTCGCGGAAGCATTGCCCGTCGTGATCCCCACGGTGTCGGGCGGCGAAGCCGTGCTCTACTTCGGGGCGGTTGTCGGTGCGGTGTTGAACTTCCTCATCGTCGCGGCGGTCGTCTACTTCGCTCTCGTAATGCCCATCAACTACGTCAAACGTCAGGCTGAACTGCGTCGTCGCGCGGGCGAGCCGGTGGGCGACGAGGCCGCTGCTCCGACCGAGATTGAACTGCTCGCCGAGATTCGCGACTTGCTCGCGAAGCGCGACGCCGCGTCGTAGTCCTACGCTCTGGCGCTCGCGCTGAGGGTGACGAGGGCGCGCATCGCGTCGTCGGCGCGGGCGGCCGGCACGAGCAGGTGGTCGTGAAACGCGCCCGCGATCACGTTGCAGCTGATGCCGTGAGCCGTGAGCGCGGCGCTCACTGCTGCCGTCAGGCCCACGGCTTCGAGCGACGAGTGCACACGCAGCATGATCCAGCGAAACGGATGCTCGGTGCCCACGTCGAGGCGCTCCGCCTCACGTCGATCGACCACGACCGAGAGTCCCTCGGGCTCACGCACGGTCGCGGCGGCGTCGACACCCTCCGCGGTTGCGACGGTGGCAAAGAACCACTCCCCCGGCAGCAGCTCGGGCGTCATCGAGC
>JBDKJR010000055.1:0-5973 GCA_039796515.1 Actinomycetota bacterium | reverse complement strand
GATGCTGACAATCACCAACCCCAGAACGAGAAGGCCCGCAGTGGCAATGCCCCAATAAAGCGAGCGGCGCACGACGCGGCGCACGGTGGGCGTCACGATGACCGCCGAGAGCTCGGCGTTGAGGGAGGGGGCGGGCGCGCTCATCGCGGGGCTGCCACGGCGAGGTCGGCGAGGTCGGGCAGGGGCGAGCGCGCAGCGTCGAGGGTGTCGTCGAGCGTGCGCACGAGGTCGTAGTCATCCGCCGTGCCGGCGCGGCCGAGGTAGCGCACGCCGTCGAAGCGATCGGCAGCCGCCTCGAGCTGGGTGCCGTGGTCGGGAAACTGCCGCGCTGCCGACCGCGCGAACCCGTGTGCGGTCGTGCCGGGCAGGGCCGTGACGATCGTGCGCTCATCGAGGGCGCGAGCGATCGCGCGATACCGCTCGGCGATCGCGAGCGACCAATCGCCCGCGGCCGCGGCGCGCTCGGCGTCGCGCCGCAACTGCCGAGCGGTGCGCCGGTCGTTCTCGCCGAGCAACTCGCCCGCTTCGCGGCGACTGCGCGTTCGCCAGCGCGGGAGACCGTAAATGAGGATCGCCGCGACGATTGCCGCCGCGAGCACGACGGCTCCGATCACGAGGGCGACGGCCGGGGGGCCTTCTCCCACCCCGAGCCGCAGGCTGCCGAACCAGTCGAACACGGCCTGCGAGAGCAAATCGAAAAACGTGGGTTGGCTCTCGGCGTAGGCAGGGTCGCTCAGCTCGTTGAGCAGCAGCTCGCGAGCATCCGGAGCATCAGGCTCGACGGGAACGCCGATGGTCACGGTGCCGAGATGTAGGGGTCGGCACTCGCCGCGCCGCTCGCGCGAACCTCGGTGTATCGCTGCAACTCGAGGTCAAGACCTTCGGTGCGGATGCGGCGGTCAATATAGAGGAGTGACGTCGCCGCTGTCGTCAGCACCGCTCCGATCGCGCCGACCACGGCCGTGACCGCAACGACCACGAGGTTGAGGATGAGGAAGAGCGTGAGGTCGGTCTCGACGTCACCCGCGGGGTTCACGACCGGAAGGGCGAACGTCGCGGCGAACTGCAGCGGTGTCGTGACGACGCTTGCGGCCGTGTTGACGACAAAGGTCAGCAACAGCAGCGTGCCGAAAATGCGCCAAAACGCGCCGCGCACGAGCGACCATGACCGGCGCATCGCGCTCGCGAGGGGCATGCGTTCGATCATGAGAGCGGCGGGAACAAACGCGAGCTTGGTGCCGAGCCATATCCCCAGCACGACAAGGCCGATGCCCGCGAGGAACACAAATGCGATTCCACCGGCGATGGCGGCGGGTTCGCCGATGACGAAGAAGCCGAGGCTCAGGGCGATCACGATCACAATGGCAATGCTGATGGCCACGCCCACGAGGGCCGTCCAGCCAATGAGGGCCCACCACCGGCCTCGACCGAGGGCGAGCAACTGTCGAAAGGTGAGTTTTTCGCCCAGCGTCGCGCGCGACACCTCGATCGAGATGATGCCTTGCAACAGTGCTTGGGCCACGAGAGAGATCGCGACAGCGAACAGCGTGGCGATGAGCGCGAGAGCGACCGTGCCGACCACGATCGTGTCAGAGTCGGCGATCGACGCGCGTGACGCGCGATCGATGCCCGACACGATGATGATCGTGCTGATGCCGGTTGAGAGAAAAACCACGAGAGCGTTGAGCAGCAAGGCTGCTCCGAACGTCGGCCGCGGGTTGCGGCGAAGCACCTGAAAGCTCGCGCCGAACACGGTGCCAAACTCAATCGGGCGCAAGGGAATGAGCCCGGGCTTGGGCGGGGGAGTCCAGCCCGGAGCGGGCTGAGTAACCCCGTAGGCGCCCGGGCTCGCGGCGGACGGCGAGACATCGGCAGCGGGCGCATAGGGGCTGGCGGTAGCCTCGGGGCCGGGCGCCTCAGGAGCCGGGCCGCCGGGCGAAGCCCAAGAAGTGGAATCGCTCACGTGCTCACCCTTCGTCAGTGCTTGAGGTCGGCTCGAAACGTATGGTGTCACACTCGTCTAGGCTTGAGCCAACAAGAAGCGGAGGCCGCCCAATGACTGCGCGCATCCTGGTCGTCGATGACGACGCCGCCATCGCCGAAATGATCGGCATTGTGCTCCGGGGTGAAGGCTTTGAGCCCCACTTTTCGTTCGACGGCCTGGCCGCGATCGAGGCATTTGCGAGTGTCAAGCCTGACCTCGTGTTGCTCGATCTCATGCTGCCCGGCATCGACGGCATTCAGGTGTGCACGCGCATTCGCGAAACGAGCGGCACGCCCATCATCATGCTCACGGCAAAGAGCGACTCGACCGATGTCGTGCGCGGGCTCGAGAGTGGCGCCGACGACTATGTCGTGAAGCCGTTTAATCCGAAAGAGCTTGTGGCGCGCATCCGCACCCGCCTGCGCCCCACCGCCACCTCTGAGGTCGAGCGCCTCCCGATCGGTGACCTGATCATTGACGTCACGGGGCATGAAGTGACGCGCGACGGCACGCCCATTTCGCTCACGCCGCTCGAGTTCGACCTCTTGCTCGCCCTGGCCATGAAGCCCAACCAGGTGTTCACGCGCGAAATGCTGCTCGAGCAAGTGTGGGGCTACCACTACAAGGCCGATACGCGCCTCGTCAACGTGCACGTGCAACGGTTGCGGGCCAAGGTCGAGCGTGACGCCGATAACCCGAGCATCGTGATGACCGTGCGGGGAGTGGGCTACCGCGCCGGCGCGGCGCGCTGAGAGCGGCGCCTCGAGCCTCATGCCTCCGTACGCCTGGCGCAGTCTGGTGCGACGCGCGCGCCAACTCTGGCGCAGCTCGCTGCAATTGCGCACGGTGGCGATCACGGTCTTTCTCTCGACCATCGCGGTGACGCTCATCAGTGGATACATGTCGCTGAGCATCGCGACCAACCTCTACGAAGCGCGCAAGACTCAGGCCATCGCTGAGGCTCGCCAAGCCACGGTCACGACTCAAGACCTGTTCGACAGCTCGGTGTCGTCTGATGGCACGATCGACGTCGAAGCCGTCAACCAAACGGCGGTCACGACAATCCGGAGTGTGGCATCAAGCCCGGGTGGTACCCAATTCGCCATTCTGCGCACGCCCGGTCAGGCCACCTCGGTGACGATGACCCCTCGAAGCACGGGTGGACTTGACGTCAGCGTCATCTCAGAAGAGATGCGCGAGCAAGTATCGGCGAGCAACGGCACGCTTTACACGCAAGCTGTCGCCATCGCCGGCGACGAGGGCGCTGACCCCGGTCTGGTCGTCGGGAGCGTCTTCGAAGTGCCGACCGCAGGGCAATACGAGTTGTATCTGATTTACAACGTCCGAGACGTGCAAGAGACCTTGGACTTCGTGCAGCAGACCCTGGTCATCGGTTCGCTGCTGCTCGTGGCGACCATTGGACTCGTGACGTTTCTCGTGACGCGCCTCGCGATCAACCCCGTGCGGGTCGCCGCTGAGACCGCCGAGAAGCTTGCCGACGGCCAACTCGAAGAGCGCATCCCCGTCAAGGGTGAAGACGTCATCGCGACGCTTGGCCGATCGTTCAATCGCATGGCCGACGGCCTGCAGAGGCAAATCACGCAATTGGCCGCACTCTCGCGCGTGCAGCAGCGCTTTGTGAGCGACGTCAGCCACGAACTGCGCACGCCGCTCACGACCATCCGACTCGCGGGCGATGTGCTCTATGAACAGCGCGATCAGTTCAGCCCCACGACGGCGCGCACGGCCGAGCTCTTGCACGCCCAAGTCGATCGGTTCGAAGTCATGCTTGCCGACCTGCTCGAGATGAGCCGCTACGACGCGGGCGCGGTCGAGATCGACACCGAGCCCACGAACCTCGTTCGCCTCGTCGAAGAGTCGCTCGAAGCCATTCGGCCGCTCGCTGTCGAGAAGGGCAGCGAGCTGCGCCTGGTGGCCCCCGGGGGGTACTTCGAGGCCGAGGTTGACTCGCGCCGTATCCGTCGCATTCTGCAAAATCTGCTGGGCAACGCCGTCGACCACGGCGAAGGCCGGCCGATCGTTGTTTATGTCGATAGCGACCGCGCGGCCGTTGCGATCGCGGTCCGCGATTACGGTGTGGGCATGGATGCTGCGCAACTCGAGCGCGTATTCGACCGGTTCTGGCGAGCAGACCCCTCGCGCCAACGCACCACGGGAGGCACGGGACTCGGTCTCGCGATCGCCACGGAAGACGCGCAACTGCACGGCGGAAACATCGACGTGTGGTCGGTGCCCGGCGAGGGCACGTGTTTTCGCGTCACGTTGCCCCGCGAGCGCGGAACGGTCGTTGACCACTCGCCCATTGAGTTGCCCCCGGTTGATCCGGGTGACCCCGTGCTCGAAGTGACGGCGGGTGATGACCGTGCGTGAGTCTCGCGAACGAAGTGCGACGCGACTGCGTCGTCGCTGGGCGGCGCTCGCCGTCGTGCCCGCTCTGCTGCTGTCGGCGTGCGTCTCGGTTCCGTCGTCGGGCGGTGTCGAACTCGGTGGTGACCTCGACACGGGCGTCGCCGTTGACTTCGACTTCTTGCCCTCCGGGCCGAGCCCCGGCGCAACGCCCGAAGAGATTTTGCGCGGCTTTCTCGCGGCAACGACCGCGGCCCAGAACAACTACCGCATCGCGCGGTCATTCTTGGCCGACGATGTGGCTGATGTGTGGAATCCCTACGAGAGCACGCTCGTGCGAGCGCGCGAGGGAACCATCGTCGAGATCGACGAGACGACTCTGACCTACAGCGTTCCGATCGTCGCCTCGGTCGACGCGGTCGGCCGCTATTCGGTCGCCGACGATACCGCGACGCAAACGCTGCCCGCCTTCCGCTTCGTTCAAGAAGACGGGGAGTGGCGCATCGCCGAGCTCGGCAACGGCATCCTCATTTCGCAGCAGGCCTTCCCGAGCGCTTTCAGTCAGCACACGCTCTTCTACTGGGATGCCGCGTTCCGCAACCTCGTTCCTGACCTGAGATGGTTCCCCTCCCGGTCAGAGGTCGCGACGCGCATCGTGCGGGCTGTGCTCGACCAGCCCACGAGTTGGTTGACGCAGGGCGCCACGGTCTCGGCGATTCCCGAGGGCACGGCGCTCGCCCTCCAACCCGTGACCGTTGATGCGGGTATCGCGCAGATTGACCTGACGAGCGAAGTGCTCTCGCTCACCGACCTGGAGCGTCAGCGCGTGCGCCTGCAACTCGCCGCGAGCCTGCGGGCCGTGAGCGGCGTCGTCGGCGTGCAGATCACGGTTGACCAAAATGCCGTGAGCATTCCCGAGTGGACGGCCGGCCCGCCCGACGTTGTTCCTCAGGTTGACGGGCGATTGCTGTTGCGCACCGCTGAGGCCTTTGGTTTCGCGACGGGAGGCGAGATCGAGCCCCTCGGAGAGTTGAGCCCCCGCGTGCTCGAGTTGGGCGCGACCGCGGTCGCTCTTGCCCCCAACCGCACGCTTGCAGCGGTGCTCACGCCGCAGGGCGTGTGGGCAGTGCCGACGGGGGATGCCCTGCCGGTGCTCCTCGACGACCGGCCGGGTCTCATCGCACCCAGCATCGACGGCTACCAGTTCGTCTGGTCGGTGCCGGCGACGGGTTCGGGCGAGGCGGGAGCGATTCGCGCGACTGAACTCGACGGCACCGTCAACCTCGTTGACGCGACCCTGCCCGCGGGGGTGCGCATCGTGAGCCTCGCGGTGTCGCGCGAAAACTCGCGCGTTCTGCTCATGCTCGACGGATCGGGCGGGCCGCGACTCGTCTATGCCGCGATCACTCGCGACGAGTCGACGGGGGTGCCCCTGCGCCTCGGCGAGCTGCGTGACTTGCCCCTCAACGGCGACACGGCCGTCGGAGCGACGTGGGTCGATGAGGTGCGTATTGCCTCGATCACGCGCACCGACGAACAGTCGCTCGTTGAGTTGCACGAAATTGGGGGGCGCAGTCGCCCGCTCGGCCTGCCGCCCGAGGCCACGCAGATCGTCGGGGGCA
>JBDKJR010000054.1:0-2623 GCA_039796515.1 Actinomycetota bacterium | reverse complement strand
AGGTGGGCGGAAAGCCCAGCACGCGGCGCCCCGGACCGCCGAAGGCTTGCAAGATGTGCTGAATGACCTCGTTTGACCCGTTGGCCGCCCACACTTGATCCGCGCGGATGGTCGTCGCCGGAGCCGTGGCGCCCGCCCGGAGCGCCGTGGCCGTGGTGAGGTAGTCGGCGAGGTGCTCGCGCAAGAGGGTGAACTCACGATCGGGATACCGATTGACCCCGTGCAGTTCGCGCTCTACCGCGGCGGCGACGTGGGCAACGACCTCTGCCGGAACAGGATGCGTGTTCTCGTTGACGTTGAGGGCAATACGCACGGGCTTCTGCGGTGCGCCGTAGGGGCTCTTGCCCCTCAGGTCGTCGCGAATCGGCAGGTCAGCAAGGCTCGTCACTCGCCTATCGTAGTCGCGCCGCCCGGCGCCCGAGAGAGCGACAGGTCGGCGCGGGTACAGCCCTTAGTCGCTGTAGCGCGCCGGAATCACGAGCACTTGACCGGGGAGCAGTTCGGCACTCGAGAGCTCGTTGACCGCGATCAAGTCGGCAACAACGTCTGCCGTTGAGGCCTCGGGGGCAATAGCCGCAGCGACCGACCAGAGCGACTCTCCGGCCTCGACCGTGACGGTCGACACCGCGATGTCACCGCTCGTCGCCGTCGCACCTCCGCCGTTGAGCACCGTCATGACGAGAGCAATGACGAGAGGCAACGACACGAGAGCTGCAATAACGGCGCGACCGCGGCGCGTGAGGCGCAGCCGCGTGCGCGGCGCAACGGCACGAACGGGAGTGGACTTGCGCACAGTGGACGCAAGCACAGTGGACGCAGGCAGAACAGGGGCGATGCGAACGGTAGGACCGTAAGTGATGGCGCTCATCGTGGTGACCCTTCTGCGTGCGGTTTTGGTTGGTGCTGGCCGTTCTGGTGCTGGCGGCTTTGGCACCGGCGTTCTTGGCACAGGTCCCCCGGCGGCGCTCCGCCGCCGGGGAATGCATCCGGCCCTCGGCCGGGAGAACCGGATGCGAACCTGTGTTCCGAACATACATTCGATCGAACAGACTTTCAAGTGGGCGAACCACATTTCTCGTCAATCGCGCGACACACTCGAACACTTGTTTGATATGACGTCGATTGCTGGATAGAGTTTCGATGGTTCGGTACAACACCACACCCGACCACCGACATTCGATGCGTGGCACCTCCGGGCACCGCGCTCGACGGAGACGAGCGGAGCCGAGATGGCTGACGAACTGGACGAGATTCCCGAGATCAGCGCCGCAACGCGGCGCCGCACGACGCTGAGCGACAAGCAGCGCGAGATCTTGGGCGTCATTCAGGCATCGGTCGCGCGCCGTGGTTACCCGCCGAGCATGCGCGAAATCGCTGAGGCCGTGGGGCTCGCCTCACTGTCGAGCGTGTCGCACCAATTGGGGCAACTCGAGCTCAGTGGCTACCTGCGCCGCGACCCGAACCGGCCCCGCGCCCTCGAGGTTCTCATTGACCTTGAGCCCGATCCGGCCTTCGCCGTCGACTCCGACGCTGTTCCTGGCCCCTCGGTCGGTGACGCCGCCATGGTTCCTCTGGTCGGTCGCATTGCCGCCGGCATCCCGATCACGGCCGATCAAATGGTCGAAGAAGTTGTTCCACTACCGCGCCAATTGGTCGGCAAGGGCGAACTCTTCATGCTCACGGTCGTCGGTGATTCCATGATTGATGCCGCGATTTGTGACGGCGACTGGGTTGTCGTGCGCCAACAGAACACGGCAGAGAACGGTGAAATCGTCGCCGCGATGCTCGATAACGAGGCCACCGTCAAGGTGTTCAAGCAGCGCGACGGCCACACCTGGCTGCTGCCCCAGAACTCGGCGTACGAGCCGATTCTGGGCGACCACGCGACCGTGCTCGGCAAAGTCGTCGCGGTGCTGCGCTCGGTCTAGAGCATCCGCCTAGACCGTTGAGACAACGGCGTAGGGCTCGACGCGCGTCGCAATCTCGGGTGCTGCGAAGGCGTGCACGCGTGTGCCCTCTTCGTCGTACGAGGTCGACACAATGCGCCCTCGCTCGTGCAGCAACGAAACGAGGTCGCCCCGGTCGTAGGGAATAACGACCGTGAACTCGACGTCGGGGTTGGGCAACAGTTCGGCGATGCGCGCCTGAAGTTCGTCGATGCCCTCTCCGGTCTTCGCCGAAACGAAGACGGCGTCGGGCACGAGCCCCCGCAACAGCAACCGTGCGTCGTCATCGAGAAGGTCACTCTTGTTCACCGCGACCAGCTCGGGAAGGTCGCGCGCGCCCACGTCGCCGATGACGTCGCGCACGGTCGCGAGTTGGGCTGCGGGGTCGGGATGCGCGCCATCAACCACGTGCAGAATCACATCTGACTCGGCCACTTCTTCGAGAGTCGACCGGAAGGCTTCCACCAGCTGGTGCGGCAAGTTGCGCACGAAGCCGACCGTATCGGCAATCGTGTAGGGGCGGCCATCGGGCGTGGCTGACTTTCGCACCGTGGGGTCCAGGGTCGCAAATAGCGCGTTCTCGACGAGCACCCCGGCGCGCGTGATGCGGTTGAGCAAACTCGACTTGCCTGCGTTGGTGTACCCGGCAATGGCAACGCTCGGCACCGAATAGCGAT
>JBDKJR010000053.1:0-3058 GCA_039796515.1 Actinomycetota bacterium | reverse complement strand
GGGCTGACATGGTGCAGCAGGCCGATGCCTAACCGGATAGTGCCCGCCCGCAGCTTTTGCCATCAGGGCTGCGGGGCCGATCACCGGCTGTGAGAATCGCGGCCGACGACGTGCAGCATGGCCTCGGCGGCTTTCTCGCCGTTGCTCGCGTTGATGGCGCGAAAAACCGCGGCGTGCGTTTCGGCGTCTTCGTGAAAGACCTCGTCGTCGGCCGCGATGGCTTGCTGAATCGTGAACGAGGAATACATGACGTCGGCGACGACGCTGCCGAATTGCCGCAACAGCACGTTGTGCGAGGCGGCGTAGACGGCGAGGTGAAACTCGACGTCGGCGTGCGCGTAGCCTTCGCGGTTCTGGGCGTTGGCGACCATGTCGTGCAGGGCGTCGTCCATGCGGCGCAGGTCGTCCATCGAGGCACGGCCGGCTGCGAGGCGCGCGGCGGCGGGCTCCATGATCTGGCGAACTTCGACGAGGTTGCGCATGATCTCGTCGCCGCGACCGACGTCGCTGTGCCAGCGCAAGATGTCGCTGTCGAAGACGTTCCAGTTTTCGGGCTGGCGCACGCGCGTGCCGATTTTCTGACGGATGTCGACCAAGCCCTTCGCGGCGAGCACACGCATGCCTTCCCGCACCGAGGTGCGCGACACGCCAAATTGCTCGGTGAGCTCGGCTTCTTTCGGCAGCAGGTCGCCGGGCGCATACTGCCCGCCGATGATCTGCCGCCCGACTCCGTCGATGACGCGCCCTTGCAGGCCGCGCATCGAGTACCCCGCGCCACGGTCGAGGTCTCCGCCCAGCTCTGCCATGCGTCGACCTCCTCGAGCCGTATTGGTGTCACTCACCTTACGGGTCAGGTCTGGGCTCGTGGGAATGCGATCGTGCATGATCGATTGTTCGAGGCGGCGCGCATCGACGGCGCCGGCTTCTTCCGCATCATGTGGTCGATCGTGCGCCCCATGGGGTCGAGCGGCCTCGCGACCCTCGCGGTGCTGCAGTTCTTGGGCGCGTGGAACGAGCTGATCTTCGCGGTCATCCTGATTCCCGAAGAGTCGATGCGACTGCTCACCCCGCAGCTCGCGAGCATCGGTGAACGGTTCTTGACCGACCAACCACTCGTCTCGGCAGGCCTCTTCATCACGGCCTCGGTGCCGCTGATCTTGCTGGCCTTCGCGTCGAAGTACATCATGCAGGGCCTGCAGGTCGGCGTCAGCCGCTAGGCCGCTCGACTCTCGCGGGGCCGGGCTGCCCGAGCGCCCGGCCTCGCGAGGCTTTGTCAGAACGTCCTGACTTGATCCTGACTTGATCCTGGTCAGGATCGGGTCAGGATTGAGTCAGGATCGGGTCAGGATGCGGAAGTTCGACCGCGCGATCTTGCCTAGGGCAGGTGCACTCTACGCAGTACTCTGGCGCCAGAGTGAAGGAGCGACATGACTGGGCGCGTCTCAACTGCAGTGACAGCAGTGCTCGTCGGCGCCATGACGCTTTCGCTGACGGGCTGTTTCGAGAACTTCGCGCTGGGCCCCGTCTCCCTGCAGCGCGATGGCACGGAGCTTCTCATCGCGGTCTGTGACGACATCGAGATCGGATCGGTGGTCATCCAAACCTGGACCAGTGGTCCAGGCACGCCGACGAAGACCGTTCTGGACGCCACGGGATCGCTGGCTCTCGAATCGCGCTCTTGGCTCTCGGTAAGCGAGATGGCTGACCAACTCAGTGTTACTACACAGGCCGCCGCACCCATGAACGCCGGCGACGCAATCGTCGTGCAGATGCAGGCCGCAAACTCGCGCGAATCCGACTTCAATGCGGCCTTCACCATCGGCGACGAGGGTCTCCCCGAGTCGACGTTGCTACACCCAGACGGCCGTGAGACCGACGGGCCGTGCTTCTAGGCGGGGCCGAGCATCGGTTCTTCATCGAACAGACCGCGCGCGTTGATGGTGTGCCGACCACGCCCACCTCGTCCACGACCTGCTTCTATGGCGCGGCCGACCGGCTGCTGGGTTTTGATCGTGCGACATCGGTGGACTTGGGTACGCCTGGCTGTTGAAGCATGTCCCCCAAATGGCGGACAGCGAAGATCGCTCAAGGATGCGTAGCATGCGCAGTGACGCACCCTCACGTCCCCGAGCGTGCACCCCGCCCCCGTTGCCTTGGAGTTCGTGATGGTTGCCTGGTCGTCTACAGTTCGCGCTGTCGGTCTCGTCACCGGTTTTTCGCTGGTTGTGACCTTGGCGGTGATGCCGGGCACCCAAGACGTTGCCATCGCTGCGCCAGTCAACGTCCCCGAGCTCGATCTTGATGTCGCGTTGCCGGCGTTGGAGTCCACACCTGCCGAAGAGGTCACTCCGACGATTCCGAAGGGCGACTTCAGTCTCGATCGTGCTCCCGAGGCACTGGAGGTTCCATTTCGATCATTCAACCGTCCCACGGTCTTGGATCTCGAAAAGATTGATCTTGAGAACCTGGATGTTCTCGCCCGCGACCAATTCACCACGACCTTCGAGGGACCGCGAGGTACGTCGATCGTCTCGATCGGCGAGGTTCCACAGAATGTTGAGGTCGACGGTGAGTGGATGCCGATTGACGAGACGTTGGAAAAGACAGCATCCGGGTGGGAGTCGGAACAGCATCCGCTGACGCCGGAGGTGTCGTCGTTCTCGAGCGGAGAGGTGCTCTCGATCTCTGATGGTGAGTTCGAGGTGTCTTGGCGGCTGATTGGCGCGGCCACGAAGAAAGGCGCCGTGGGCGTGTCGGCGGATGGCGAGCAGGGCCCGGTGCGCTTCCAGGATGTGCTGGACGACGTCGACTTGGTTTACGACATTGAGCCGTCAGCGGTCAAGGAAGTCATGGTCGTTCAAGAGCCTCCGACGGATGCTCCGGCATACGAGTGGGTTCTCAGCGCTCCAGGGCTTTCCGTCGAAGAGGACGGCGCTGGTGGGTTTGTGCTTCGCGACGAGTCGGGTGAGGTTCGGTTCTCGATCCCAACGCCGGGTCTGTGGGACTCCGCAGGCATCGACGGTGTGCGAGAGCCCGCGATGGCCGTCGTTGACGCAAG
>JBDKJR010000052.1:0-2713 GCA_039796515.1 Actinomycetota bacterium | reverse complement strand
CGACCCCAGCCAGATCTGGCCCGCCGCGATCGCCGTGCTCGTGCTCGGCGTGCTCGAGGCCGTGTTCATCATGCTGCGCCGCTTCTTCGTGCTCACGCCCGGCACTCACATCGAGGCGCGCATGCGCAACGCGCTCTACGCGCACTTGCAAGACCTGCCGGTCGCGTTCCACGACCGCTGGCAGTCGGGGCAGTTGTTGAGCCGTGCGGTGAGTGACCTCAACCTCATTCGGCGCTGGCTGTCGTTCGGCTTCGTGCTGCTCATCGTCAATGGCATCACGATCATCATCGGCTTCGTCGTGCTCATCAACTGGAGCCTCTGGCTGGGTGTGCTGTTTCTTGTGGCGAGCATCCCGCTCTGGATCTATGGCTACCTCTTCGAGAACAAGTACTCGGTCATCGCGCGGCGTGCGCAAGACCAGCCGGGCGACCTCGCGACGGCGGTCGAAGAGAGCGTGCACGGCATCCGCGTGCTCAAGGCATTCGGGCGCGGCAAGCACTCACTGCTGAAGTTCGCCGACCAGGCCGAGTTGCTGCGCGCGACCGAAATCGAGAAGGCCAAGGCCATTGCGGGCATTTGGTTCTGGCTCATCCTGATTCCCGACGTGGCCTTCGCGCTGTGTCTGCTCGGCGGCGTCGCCCTCGCGGCCGCGGGCGAGCTCACGGTCGGCGAACTCTTCGCCTTCTTCGCCACCGCCACGGTGCTGCGCTTTCCGATCGAGTCGATCGGCTTCTTGCTCTCGATGACCTACGACACGCGTACGGCGACCGACCGCTACTTCGAGGTCATGGACGAGATCAACGCCATCACCGACCCCGAATCGCCCGCGACGGTCGCCGAACCGCGCGGCCGCCTCACGTTCGAGAACGTGGTGTTCCGGTATCAGGATGCCCCCGCCGACCAACCCGGAATCCTCAACGGCGTCACCCTCGAGCTCGAACCCGGCGAGACCATGGCTCTCGTCGGCATCACGGGCAGCGGCAAGACCACGCTCACGGCGCTCACGACGCGACTGTATGACGTCACCTCGGGGCGGATTCTCATCGACGGCGTCGACATTCGCGATCTCACGCGCGAAGAGTTGCGCCGCCACATCGCGATGGCGTTCGAAGACGCCACGCTCTTCTCGGCAAGTGTGCGCGACAACGTGTTGCTCGGCCGGCCCGAGCTGACCGAGGCCGACACGCCCGAGGCGGTGGCGGAAGCAGAGCGCGTGCTCGCCGAGGCGCTTGACATCGCGCAGGCTGAGTTCGTGCACAGCCTTCCCGATGGCATCGAGACGACCGTGGGCGAAGAAGGCCTGAGCCTCTCGGGTGGCCAGCGTCAGCGGCTCGCGCTCGCACGCGCCGTGGCGGCGAACCCCGCCGTGCTCGTGCTTGACGACCCGCTGAGCGCGCTCGATGTGGACACGGAGGCGCTCGTCGAGGCGGCGCTGCGTCGGGTGCTCGCGACGACCACGGGCCTCATCGTCGCGCACCGGCCATCCACTGTTCAGATGGCCGACCGCGTTGCCCTGCTGCACGAGGGCCGCATCACCGATGTCGGCACCCACAGCGAGTTGCTCAAGCGCAACGAGCACTACCGCTACGTCATCTCGTCGCTCGAAGACGAAGAGCTCGCGGCCACCGAACGGGCCGATCGTGAGCTCAAGCTCGCCGAACAAGAGGGGCGTCGCCGCGATGCCATCGACCGAGAGAGTCGCGTGATTGACCAGGAAGGCGAGGTGACCCGATGAGCGTCACCGGTGTTGACGGCGAAGAGCGCAACGACTTCTCGCGCGCCGAGTCGAAGAGCATGCGCGCGCGGTCGCTGCGCCTGCTCGGCTCGCTCGTGCGCCCCGTGCGCGTGCGCATCGCGCTCACGATGGTCGTCATTGTCATCTCGATCGCCTTGCAAGTGGCGGGTCCCGCGCTCATCGCGATCGGCATCAACCAGGGCCTGCCCGCCCTGCTCGATCAGAACGACTGGATGCCCGTCTCGCTGACCGTCGCCGCCTACCTCTTCACGGGCATCGTCGGAGCCTCACTCATCGCCCTGTATCAGGTGATGAGCGCGCGCCTCAGCCAGATGATCTTGCTCGACCTGCGCAAGCGCGTCTTTTTGCACACGCAGCGCCTCTCGCTCGAGTTTCACGAGTCATACACCTCGGGCCGCATCATCGCGCGGCAGACGAGTGACCTCGACTCGATTCGCGAGCTGCTCGACTCGGGACTCAACCAGCTTGTCTCGGGTCTCATCTACATGGGCTTTACGGCAGCCGCTCTCGTGATTATCGACCCGACCTCGGGGCTCGTGCTCGCCGTCTCGCTGATTCCCCTGCTGTTGCTCACGCGGTGGTTCCAAGTGCGCTCGCAAACCCTGTTTCGTCAGACCCGCGTGGCCTCGGCCCGCCTCATCGTGCACTTTGTCGAGACCATGACGGGCATCCGTGCCGTCAAGGCCTTCAGAAAAGAGCCGCGCAACGCTCGCCAGTTCGCGGGGCACGTCGAGGACTACCGGCACGCCAACGCGCGCGTCATTCAGTTGTTCGGCATCTTCGACCCGGGCCTCGTGTTCATCGGCAACGTGACCGTCGCTGCGGTGCTCGTGGTCGGTGCCTTCCGTGTCGTGGAGGGCGATCTGCTCGTGGGCTCGCTGCTCGCGATCGTGCTCTACACGCGGCGGTTCTTCGACCCCGCCGAAGAGATGGCGATGTTCTACAACTCGTACCAGT
>JBDKJR010000051.1:0-2729 GCA_039796515.1 Actinomycetota bacterium | reverse complement strand
GACGGGGCCTACACGGTCGTCGCCGAGGCTGACCGGGGCGAGCCCGTCACCTTCTCGGGCGAGACCGAGACGGGCGATACCGTCTCGAGCGACGACTATCTCGGCGACGTTCTTGTCGTGAACTTTTGGTACGCCGGATGCCCGCCCTGCCGTCTCGAAGCCCCCGACCTTGAGGCGCTCGCGCAGCGCTTCACCCCCGACGGGGTGAGCTTTCTCGGCGTCAACATCTACGACCAAGCGCCGACGGCCCTCTCGTTCGCGGAGGAGTTTGGCGTTACCTATCCCTCGATTCTCGACGTCAACGACGGCAGCGTGCGCCTCGCCTTCGCCGGTCAAGTCGCCCCCACGGCGACCCCGACGACCCTCGTGCTCGACCAGCAGGGCCGCGTTGCCGCGCGCATTTCGGGTCTCGTGAGCGAGCCGAGCGTCTTGCGTTCGATGATCTCCGACGTGCTCGCCGAAGCCTCGTGAGCACGCTCGCTGGCTCCCTCGCCACGACCGTCAACCCCATCGGCGAGATCGTGCTGAGCGGCAATCTCTTGCTCGCGCTGCCGATCGCGCTCGCGGCCGGGTTTCTCGCGTTCGCCTCGCCGTGCGTTCTCCCGCTCGTGCCCGGTTACCTCGCCTACATCGGCGGCGTGACGAGCAGCGCCGAGCTCGAGCAGAAGCGCGGGCGCTTGCTGCTGGGGGTGGCGCTCTTCGTGCTCGGCTTCAGTGTCGTGTTCGTGAGCTTCTCGATCGTGTTCGCCACGGCCGGACTCTTGCTGCTGCCATGGATCGACCTCATCACGCGCATCGCGGGCGTCATCGTCATGCTCATGGGCCTCGTGTTCATGGGGCAGGTGTCGTTCTTGCAGCGCTCGCTCGCGCCGCGCATTCAGGTCGCCACGGGACTCGGCGGCGCTCCGCTGCTCGGCATCGTGTTCGGCCTCGGCTGGGCGCCGTGCATTGGCCCTACCCTCATCGCCGTCAACGCGCTCGTCATCAACGAGGGCGATGTCGCGCGGGCCGCCATCATCGGCCTCGCCTACTGCCTCGGGCTCGGGGTGCCCTTCTTGCTCGTGGCCCTCGGCTTTCGCTGGGTCGCGGGGGCGACCGCGTGGCTCAAGCGCAACATCCGTGTCATCAACATCATTGGCGGTGCCCTGCTCATGCTCATCGGTCTCGCGATGGTCACGGGGCTGTGGCAGCAATTCACCTCGAGTCTTCTGGCGGTGATCGGTGGAACCGTTACGCCCCTCTGACCACTACGACAGCGAAGCCCCCGCGCCTCGCTCGATCGCGCAGCCCAAGCTCGACGCCGTCGGCTGGCTACGCTTCGCGTGGCGACAACTCACGAGCATGCGCACGGCGCTCGTGCTCTTGTTGCTGCTCGCGGTCGCGGCGATTCCGGGTTCGCTCGTGCCGCAGCGCTCGGCCGACCCCAACGGTGTCGTGCAGTTTCGCGACAACAACCCTGATCTCTTTGCCGTGCTCGACGCCCTGCAAGTCTTCGACACCTACAGCTCGGTCTGGTTCTCGTCGATCTACCTGCTGCTCTTCATCTCGCTCATCGGCTGCGTGATTCCGCGCACCCAGCACCACTGGCGCGCGCTGCGGGCCGCCCCTCCCGCAACGCCCTCGCGGCTCAATCGACTCGTCGGGCACACCGAGCGCCAGGTGCCGGGGGATGCTGCCGCCGCCCTCGACGCGGGCGAACGCGTGCTGCGTCGCGCGGGTTATCGGGTTGCTCGCTATGGCGAGTCGCTCAGCGCGGAGCGCGGTTACCTGCGCGAGACGGGCAATCTCGTGTTCCACTTCGCGCTCGTCGGCGTGCTGCTCACGGTTGGGCTCGCGGGTGGCTTCGGATACAACGGCCAGCGCGTCATCGTGCAGGGCCAGAGCTTCACGAATCAGCTCACGAGTTTTGATTCGTTCAGCCCCGGCCGATTCTTCGACGAGACGCGGCTCGACCCGTTCTCGATTCGCCTCGACGAGTTCGAGGCCGTCTACGACATCAACACCGAGACGGGAGCACCCATCCCGCTCGACTACACGGCATCCGTCACGGTCGTTGAGAATGGCGTCGAGCGCGCTGAGCAGATCAAGGTCAACGAGCCGCTCTCGATCGGCGGCACGACGAGCTACTTGCTCGGCAACGGCTTCGCGCCGTGGATTACCGTGTACGACCCCGAGGGCACCGCTGTGTTTAGCCAGCCCGTGCCGTTCTTGCCGCAATCGGCAACGCTTACGAGCCTCGGTGTCGTGAAGGTTCCCGATGGCCTCGACGAGCAACTCGGCATGATCGGCTTCTTCTACCCGACGGCGGCAACGCTCGAGTCGGGCGCTCTCACCTCGATCTTTCCCGAGCCCGACCTGCCCGTCGTGACGCTCAACGCGTTCACGGGCGACCTCGGCATCAACGAGGGGGTGCCGCGCAACGTCTATTCGCTCGACACGGCTGACCTCACGCAAATCACGGGAGGCGACTCAGGAACCGAGTCGCTCGTCTTGCCGCTCGGCGAGACGGCCGAGCTGCCGAACGGCTTGGGCTCGGTCGAGTTCACGAGCCTGCCGCGATTCGTGAGCATCGACGTGCACCACGACCCGACCCAGCAGGGCGTGTTCATCTCGGCCGTGCTCGCTCTGTTGGGCTTGCTCGTGAGCCTCTTCGTGCCGCGTCGCCGGGTGTGGATCTCGGTGGCGCGTCGTGACGACGAGAGCGTCACGCTTGAATACGCGGGCCTCGC
>JBDKJR010000050.1:0-2963 GCA_039796515.1 Actinomycetota bacterium | reverse complement strand
GCCCTTGGGGTCGACCGTGGCGCCCGTCGTGTAGACGCGCCCGGGCTGCGTGAGGGCGCGCGAGAAGCCACCCTCGGGGTCGCGGTCGGCAATGTAGAACTCGAGCTCGGGGCCCACGAGCGGGGTGTAGCCGAGCTTGGCGTATTCGCCCATGATGCGCTCGAGCAGCACGCGCGGCGAGAGCGGGTTGGGCGTGCCATCGGGGTTGTTGGCACCCGCGACGACGAAGGCCACGCCGGGCTCCCACGGCAGGGCACGCCAGCTGCCCGGAACGATCTGGCTGATGAAGTCTTCGAGCCCGTTGCTGAGCACGTCAGCGCCGTCGAGCACGCCACCCTGCGTCGTCGTCACCCACACGCCCTGGCAGAACGCCGGGCCCCCGTGGCTGATCTTGTCGAGCTCACTGACGAGCAGGTCTTTCGACCGCACGGTTCCGATGATGTCGGCGTAGATGACGCGCAACACGTCGATCTTGGCCGAGAGCAGCTCGCTCTGCAGGGCGGAAAGGCTGTGGCTCATGTGCGACTCCTTCGTGGCACTCATGGGGTTCGGCGAAAAATCGTTCGGACTCAAACGAGATAGTAGACTATGGGTCGACTCGATGGGGAGGCCCAATGCGCGTTCTGTTTGTGCAACACGATCACGTGAGCCCGCTCGGGCTCGTCGGCGAACGATTCGCCCACAACGGCTTCGAGATCGACACCCACCTCGTTGTTCCTGAGTCTGCCTTCTCTGCACCCAACATCACCACCGACTTTCCGGATGCGCGTGACTACGACGTGCTCGTGCCCCTTGGCGCCCCCTGGGGCGCGTGGGACGACGCCTGCATCGGCAATTGGCTCGTCCCCGAGATCGCGTGGCTGCGTGACGCTGTTGAGCGCGGGATGCCCGTGCTCGGCATTTGCTTCGGCGGCCAGCTGCTCGCGCGCGCTCTCGGCGGCTCGGTGGCGCCCGCACCCCGCGGTGAGATCGGCTGGACCTCGGTGTGGAGCGACCGCCCCACTCTCGTCGGCGACGGCCCGTGGTTTCAGTTCCACTACGACCGCTGGACGGTGCCACCCGGCGCCGTCGAGATCGCGCGCACGCCCGCGGCCTCGCAAGCCTTCGTGGTGGGCCGCTCGCTCGCCGTGCAGTTTCACCCCGAGCTCGACGCCGCGGGCCTGCAGGGGTGGCTGGACTGGGGTGGAGCATCCAAGGTTCGCGACAACGGCGACGACCCCGAAGTCATGCTCTCCCAGACGCGCGCGTTCGAGGCGGCCGCGCGCGAGCGCACGTTCGCGCTCGTCGACGCCTTTCTCACCGACGTCGCCGAGCTTCTCCCCCGCGCCTAAGTGCCATCGCGCGCGTCGATCGGTCACTCGTTGCGACCCTTTCAGCACCCCACAGCAACGAGTGACCGATCGACGGCGTTCGAGGCCAGAAACGCCTAGACGACCCGCACCGGCATGCGCTTGATGCCGTGCACGAAGTTGCTGCGCAAGTAGTCGAGGTCGCCCGCGTGCTCGAGCGAGACGTCGCGCGTGAGCAGGTCTTCGAACATGATGCGCAGTTCGATGCGGGCGAGCGCGTTGCCGAGGCACATGTGCGGGCCGCCGCGGCCGAACGACATGTGCTCGTTGGGGTTGCGGCGCACGTCGAAGCGGTAGGGCTCGTCGAACGCCGCCGAGTCACGGTTGCCCGACGCGAACCACACGACGACCTTCTCGCCCTCGCTAATCTGCGTGCCCGAGAACTCGACGTCTTTCGTCGCCGTGCGACGGAAGTGGTAAACCGGCGAGGCGTAGCGCAAGAACTCTTCGACGGCCCACGGAATGAGCGAGGGGTCGTTGCGCAGAATCTCGAGCTGCTCGGGGTGGTTGAGCAGGTTGTTCATCGAGTGCGTGATCGTGTGGCGCGTGGTCTCGTTACCGGCCACGACGAGGAGCAAGAAGTTAGTGTTGAACTCGTGCTCGCTGAGCTGCTGGCCGTCGCTCGGCACGCCATCGGCGAGCAGCGTGATGAGGTCGGTTCCGCCCTTGCCGCGGCGCTCGGCCGCGAGGTGCTTGCCGTATTCGTAGACCTCGATCGCGGCGGGCGAGCGGAACGGCACGTGCTTGTATTCGTCGCTGTCGGCCGAGCCGATAAGCACATCGGCGTGCTCGGGGTCGGTGTTGCCCACCATGCGGTTACCCCACTCGATGAGCTGGCCGGTGTCGCTGTCGGGCACCCCGAGAAGTCGCGCAAGCACGCGGATCGGGAAGTCGGCGCTCACCTCGTCGACGAAGTCGAACTCCTTCTTCGCGAGCGCAGCATCCAGAGTCTTCGCGGTGATGCCGCGCAAGAAGGTTTCGTACTTGGCCACGGCTTGCGGCGTGAACTCGCCCTGCAGCATGCGACGCAGAGCGCGGTGGCGCAGCCCGTCGGTCTCGAGCAGCGAGCGGCGCTGGTCTTGCATGGCCGGCTCAACCTCTTCGAGGTTGGTGAACTTGGTCGAGGTGAAGGTCTCGGTGTCACGCAACACGCGCACGATGTCGTGATAGCGCGTGACCGACCAGAAGCCACTGTTGGGTGCCTCTTCGGCGGAGAAGTGAAGGCCGGGGGTCGCGCGCAGTTCGTCGAGCACGCCCCACGGCGCGCCCTTCGCAAACAGATCGAGATCGGCAAGGGAGAGGCCTGTCGTCGTCGACATGGGGCGCCTGCTTTCTTCGGAAGCGATTTGTTCGGATGCTAACGAACTTCGGCGCGCGAGTCGAGCCTCACCGTCCAATTGAGCCCTATACGCGAAGATGGAGAGCGCGTGACCACCGCGCCAAGGAGGGAACTATGCCGAGTCCGCACACGCTGGCCGAGACCGAAGAGCGCGTCGCCGGAAAGCTCGGTGGCCTGCCCCTCGACTTCGAAGCGATGGCTGTGGTCTCGAACCTCTTTCGCGCTGCCAACGCCACGCGCAACTACCTCGAGCGCAGCGTGCTCTCGGCCACGGG
>JBDKJR010000049.1:0-5721 GCA_039796515.1 Actinomycetota bacterium | reverse complement strand
GCTCTACTCGATCGACGACCCCGCGAGCATCTGGGTGGTCGTGAACAAGCTGCGCCCGTTGAACCCCACGACCTATGTGCCGGGCGATCTCGTGCAAGCCAACATTCCCGCGACGCAAGACATGCTCATGCGGGCCGAGACGGCCGCGGCGGCCGAAGCGATGTTCGCGGCCGCCCTCAGTGAGGCGGGACTCACGCTGCGCCTCGAGAGCGCCTATCGCAGCTTCGACAGCCAAACCCGCATCTACAACGGCTTCGTCAACAGCCTCGGGCAGGCCGGCGCCGACCTCACGAGTGCCCGGCCCGGGCACAGTGAGCACCAGACGGGCTTTGCCATCGACATCGGAGCGTCGCCCGCCAACTGCTCGCTTGATCAGTGCTTCGCCGACACGGCGCACGGCCAGTGGCTCGCCGCGAACGCCTACCGTTTCGGTTTCACGCTGCGCTACCAGAACGGCAAGACGGCGACGACGGGCTACGAGTTCGAGCCCTGGCACTACCGCTATGTGGGCGTCGAGCTCGCCACCGAACTGCACGACCAGGGCTCTCCCACGCTCGAAGAGTTCTTCGGGTTGCCGGCGGCTCCGGGCTACGCGGGCTAAGCCGCAACCCTTGCCCGCGCCCCACGCGGGCACTAGCGTGCGCCCATGGACTATGTGCGCAGCATCCGCGTGGCCGCCTCGCGAGACACCGTCGCGGCGCTCTATACCGACACCACCCGCTGGGGCGAGTGGCAACCCGAGTTGATGACCGTCGAGGTGCTCGAGGGCGCACCGCCCGCGACGGGCGGCCGGTCACGGCTCACCTACCGACGCGGTCGCGGCACGATCGTCATGACCGAGTCGATCGAGCACAGCGCCCTGCCCGAGCAGTGGAACGTCATCTACGAGGCCCCCGGCGTTCACAACGAGTGCAACACCCGCTTTGCGGCGGTGGATGCCCACACGACGCTCATCGAGCAACACAACGTGTTTCGCCTCACGGGCTTCATGCGCGTCGTCGGGGTGCTGTTTCGCTCGACTTTTCCGCACGAGACGCAGAAGTCGCTCGAGCTCTTCCGCGCCTTCGTCGAACAGCGCGCGAACGCGAGCGCGTGAGACGCAGTTAGGCGCGCGCGGCCCGCACGAGCCCGTCGACGATCTGCTCGACGATCGGCCGCGGTGTGGCCAGAATTACGCGCACGTGCCCCGCACCGGCGGCACCGCACGCCCTGCCGTCGGTGACGGCGAGGCCTGAGCGCTCACGAATGACCGTCGCCGCATCGTCTCCGAGGCCGAGCCGCGAGACGTCGAGCCAGGCGATGTAGGTGCCGTCGGGCATCCGGTAGCCGACCTCGGGAAGGCGCTCGCTGAGCAACTCGCCCAGCAGCCGGCGGTTGGCGTCGTAGTAGTCGACCGTGGCGTCAAGCCACTCGCGGCCGTGCCGGTAGGCGGCCGTATTGGCGATAACGCCGAGGGTGCTCGCGCCGTGACTGACGCCGGGGCCGAGGGCTTGCCAGGTCTTCTCGTCGGCATCGTTCGTGATGATCACCTGGGCGGCTTTCGTGCCGGGCAGGTTCCAGGCCTTCGAGGCGCTCGTGGTCGTGATGCTGTGGGCGGATGCTGCCTCACTGACGCTCGCATACGGCACGTGACGCGCCTCACCAAAAACGATCGGCGCGTGCACTTCATCGGCAAACACGCGAGCCCCGTGCCGCTCGACGACCTCGCTCAGCGCCTCGAGCTCGGCGCGCTCAAAGACGCGCCCGCCCGGGTTGAGCGGATTACACAGCACGACAAGCCCGCCCCCCGCAGCCAACGCGCTCTCGATCGCGTCGAGGTCGAGGGTCTCGCGCGCGCCGTCGTGCGCGAGCGGCACCTCGATGACCGAGCGACCATGCCGCGCGGGCACGGTCAAGAAGGGCATGTAGGCGGGCGTGGGCACGATCACGGCCGAGCCGGGCCGCGAATAGTGCGTGATCGCGACATCGAGTCCGGTGATGACGTCGGCGACGGGGTGCACGCGAGCGGGGGCGATGCGCCAGGCGAAGCGGTCGAGCATCCACTCGGCGGTCGCCTTGCCCATCTCGCTCGCGAGCGGACGCGGAAGGTAGCCGAGCTGTCCGCCGTCGATCGCCGCGTGCAGAGCGTGCGTGACGGCGGGCGCGGTGCCGAGGTCACTCTCGGCCACCCAGGCGCCGATCGTCTTTGGGTACAGCGTCCACTTCATGCTGCCCGCCGCCCTCAGTTCGTCGGCCAAGAGGGCGTCCCACGCCGCGAACAGCGACGCGCGGTCGACCGACTCAGGCGAGGGCGCCATCCACGATCTCCTTGGCTTCGGCCTGCACGAGGCGCAAGTGATCCTCGCCGGCAAACGATTCGGCGTAGATCTTGTAGACGTTCTCGGTGCCGCTCGGACGCGCGGCGAACCACGCACGGTCGGTGACGACCTTGACGCCGCCGACCGCGGCACCGTTACCGGGCGCCTCGCTGAGGCGCGCCGTGATGGAGTCGCCCGCGAGTTCGGTGGCCGTGATGGCCGCGCCGTTGAGTTTGCCGAGCTTGGCCTTTTGCTCGGGGCTCGCGGGAGCATCCACTCGTTCATAGACCGGCGCGCCGAAGCGCTCGGTCAAGCCGCCATAGAGCGCCGAGGGAGTGCTGCCGGTCACGGCAGTGATTTCGGCCGCGAGCAGGGCGAGCAAGATGCCGTCTTTATCGGTCGTCCACGCGGTGCCATCGCGGCGCACGAAGCTCGCGCCCGCACTCTCTTCTCCACCGAACGCGACCGAGCCGTCGATGAGTCCCGGAACGAACCATTTGAAGCCCACGGGAACCTCCCACATGCGACGCCCGAGGCCCGAGACGACGTGGTCGATCATCGTCGAACTCACGAGGGTCTTGCCGACGGCCGCGTCGGGCCGCCAGCCGGGGCGGTGGGTGTAGAGGTATTCGATCGCGACCGCGAGATAGTGGTTGGGGTTCATGAGCCCCGCGTCGGGCGTGACGATGCCGTGCCGGTCAGCGTCGGCATCGTTGCCGGTCAAGAGGTCGAAGTCGTGCCGACGCGCAACGACGCTCGCCATCGCGCTCGGGCTCGACGGGTCCATGCGAATCTTCTCGTCCCAGTCGAGCGTCATGAAGGCCCACTGGGCGTCGACGGCGGGGTTCACGACGGTCAGGTCGAGGCCATAGTGCTCGGCGATGAGCGCCCAGTAGTTGACGCTTGCGCCGCCCAGCGGGTCGGCACCGATGCGCAGACCGCTGCCGCGCACCGCCTCGAGGTCAAGAATGTTCGCGAGGTCGGCGACATAGTGCAGGCGGTAGTCATAGGGCTCGGTGAGCAGAGTGGCCTGTCGGCGAACCTCGCGGTTGCCCTCGGCGATGAGCGCGTTGGCGCGGTTGGCGATCCACGTGGTCGCATCGCTGTCGGCCGGGCCACCTTGCGGCGGGTTGTATTTGAAGCCGCCGTCGCGCGGAGGATTGTGGCTCGGCGTGATGACGATGCCGTCTGCCTGCGCGCTCGCATCGCGGTTGTAGCGAATGATCGCGTGGCTGAGCGCCGGCGTCGGCACAAAGTCGTTGTTCGCGTCGATGAGGGCCGTGACGCCATTGGCGGCGAGCACCTCGAGTGCCGTTTGCAGGGCCGGGGCACTGAGCGCGTGCGTGTCGGCGCCCACGAACACGGGCCCCGTCGTGCCTTGCGTGGCGCGGTACTCGACGATCGCCTGCGTGATCGCCGCGATGTGCGTGTCGGTGAACGCGCCGTCGAGGCTCGAGCCGCGGTGACCGCTCGTGCCGAACACGACGCGCTGTGCCGGGTCATCCAGGTCAGGCACGCGGTCGACATACGCCGCGAGCAATGCGGAGAGGTCAACGAGGTCGGCGGGCTGGGCGAGGGTGGCGGCGCGGCTCATGACCCCTATCCAACCACCGGCGACCGTCGATGGGGCGGGCGGATGCTCGCAATAGACTGCGGTCATGACGACCCAGCAGGCTCCGGCACCGGTGTACAGCTACCTCGGGCCCGCCGGAACCTTTACCTGGCAGGCCCTCGGCCAAGTGCCCGAGGCGGCCGGCGCCGAGTGGCGCAGTGTCAGTAACGTCGGCGAAGCCCTCGACGACGTCGTCGCGGGCCGCAGTGTGGGCGCCATGATCGCGGTCGAAAACTCGGTCGAGGGCGGAGTGAGTGCGACGCAAGATGCACTCGCGACGATCCCGGGGCTGCGCATTATTGGGGAATACCTCGTCGCCGTGAACTTCGTGCTCGTGGCTCGGCCGGGGGTGACGCTGGATGACGTGCGGGTTGTTGCCGCGCATCCTGTCGCCTACGCCCAGTGCCGCGGATGGCTCGAGCGCACGATGCCGACGCACGGCCACATTCCCGCGGCGTCCAACGTGGCCGCCGCGACCTCGCTGCTCGAGCCGGGCTCGCCCGCGCAGGCCGCCGTCGCCCCTCCCGGCATCACCGACCACCATGACCTCGTCGTGCTCGGCGATCAGATCGGCGACAACCCGCACGCCGTCACGCGCTTTGTTCTCGTGAGTCGCAGTCGTGAGCTGCCCGCGCGCACGGGAGCCGACAAGACGAGCGTCATCGCCGAACTGCCCGACGACGCCCCTGGCCGCTTGCTCGAGATGCTTGAGCAGTTCGCCACGCGCGGCGTCAACATGAGCCTCATCGAGTCGCGGCCTATTGGCGACGCCCTCGGGCGGTACCGCTTCGTCATTGATCTCGATGGCCACGTGCACGACGAGCGGGTCGCCGACGCGCTCCTCGGCCTTCGTCGGTTCAGCCCCAGCGTCATCTTCTTGGGCTCGTACCCCCGAGCGGATGCGCGTCAGATCGAGGTCGTCTCGCAATACGGCGACGACGTCTTCACCGACGCTCGCGACTGGCTGCGCGCCATTCTGAGCGGCGAGCCCGACACGCACTCCTAGCGCGTCAGCCGACGGGGGTTTCGGCGAGCACCTGACCGGTCTCGTCGAGTTGGCGAACAAGCGCACTGCGCGTGCTCGGCCACCAGATGGCGAAGCGCGAGTCAATGATGGAGGCCTGCGCGGTCGGCAAACCGTCAATGAGCACCTCGACCGAGGTCGCCCCATCGACGAGAGATCCGGTCAGCGTTGACGAGCCAGCCTGGCCGGCGACCGTCGTGCCCGAGGCGAAGCTCACGCCCACCGACCCGGGTGTCGTCGGTCCGACCTCGCTCGAGAGCGAGGTCACCGTGGTGTCGTCGTCGAGAGAGACGACGCAGAACACCGACGTTGACGCGGCTCCGATGTCGCCCGTCGAGAACACGGCAAAGCCACCGTTGCCTCGCACGTCGATCGCAACGAGGTCGGGAAGCTCGGTCGGCGGTGCGAGCATCGCACTCGGTGGTTCCTCTTCGGCGCTGAGCGAGTCACCCGCGGGCGTCTCTGCGGCCGAGGCGGAGCCCGATTGCTCGAGCGCTCCGGGGTTGAGTGCCGCGGCACACGCGCTCGACACCTCGTCGATGAGCTCATCGGTGACGGGTTCCGGATCTGCTGCCCACGCGGCATCCGCGTTGGTGCCCACGGTCAGTGACACCGCGAGGGCGCCGGCCGACACAGCAGCAACGGCCGCGATCGCTCCGGCCCGCAGTCGACGGATGCGGCGCTGAGCCAGATCGTCGGCCACCGCATCATGACCGAGCCCGACGACCTGACCGACGACGACGTCGGTCAGGTCGTCGGGCTCGGTCATGATGCGGCCTCCGTCGAGG
>JBDKJR010000048.1:0-2879 GCA_039796515.1 Actinomycetota bacterium | reverse complement strand
CCGCGGTCGCCCCTGCGAGAAGGTACGACTGCGCCATGTTGCTGGCCCCGTCGCCCAAGAACGCGACCGTAAGCCCCGCGAGCTCGCCCCGGTGCTCGCGACTGGTCAACAGGTCGGCGAGCAACTGGCACGGGTGGAAGTCGTCGCTCAGCGCGTTGACGACCGGCACCGTGGTGCCTGCCGCCATCTCTTCGAGGCCCGACTGGGCGTAGGTGCGCCACACGATCGCGGCAACCATGCGCTCGAGCACGCGAGCGGTGTCGCTCGGCGTCTCTTTGCCGCCGAGTTGGCTGCTCGCGGTCGAGATGATGAGCGGCACGCCGCCGAGATCGGCGATGCCCACGGCAAAGCTCACGCGCGTGCGCGTCGACGACTTGTCGAAAATGACCGCGACCGTCTGCGGGCCCGCGAGCGGCGTGCGGCCCCATCGGTCAGCCTTGATCTGCGCGGCGAGATCCAGAATCTGCGCCTGCTCAGCGGGCGTGATGTCGTCGTCGCGCAAAAAGTGCCGGGCAGCGGGAGCGTGAGTGGTCATGAGGTGGCGGCCTCCAGGCCTACGGCGAGCAAGCTCGCGGCGAACAAAGTCAGAAACCGGTCGATCTCAGCATCGCCGATGATGAGGGGCGGCGCGAGGCGAATGCTCTCGTCGTTAGCGGCGTTAATGATGAGACCGCGATCGAGGGCCTCGGCGACGAGGCGCGGGGCCACGGGCGCGGTGAGTCCGATGCCCAGCAGCAACCCGCGACCGCGCACCTCGGCGACGAGGGGCGAGCCGAGCGACAGGATGCCCTCGCGCAGCTGCTCGCCGCGGCGGGCCGCGTTGCCGACGAGGTCGGCGCGCTCGATTTCGGCGAGCACAGCATCCGCGACCCCCGTCGCGAGTGGATTGCCCCCAAAGGTCGAGCCATGCTGGCCGAGCGTGAACAGCTCGCTCGCGTCGCCGCGCGTGACGAGCGCCCCGATGGGCACTCCCCCGCCGATCCCCTTTGCGACGACGACGGCATCGGGCAGGTCGTCTCCCGAGAGTTCGTGCTGAAACGCGAACCAGTCTCCAGTGCGGCCCGCGCCCGTCTGGATCTCGTCGACGATGAGCAGGGTTCCGTGCGCGCGCGTGAGCCGGCGGGCCTCGGCGAGAAACTCCGGCGGCAACGGCACGACGCCCGCCTCGCCCTTGATGGGTTCGAGAACGAGGGCCGCGACATCCGGGCCGAGAGCGGCCTCGAGAGCGGCAAGGTCGGTCGGCAGGTGCTCGACGCCGGGCACCATGGGCTCAAAGGGAGTGCGCAGCGCGGGCTTGCCCGTGAGGGCGAGAGCGCCCATCGTGCGGCCGTGGAAGCCCTGCTCGAACGCGAGGACGCACGGCCGGCCCGTGCGGCGCGCGAGCTTGAGCGCCGCCTCGATCGCCTCGGCGCCCGAGTTCGCCGGGTAGACACGCCCGGTCTCGCCGAAGCCCGAGAGTCGGACGAGCCGCTCGGCGAAGGCCACCGCTTGCGGGGTCGTGAAGTAGTTGCTGACATGAAGTGCGCGCGCCGCTTGAGCGGCAATCGCGTCGACGATGACGGGGTGCGCGTGCCCGAGCGAGTTCACGGCGATGCCCGCGAGAAAGTCGAGATACTCCCGCCCATCGACATCCCACACGAACGCCCCGCGCCCATGGTCGAGCACGGCCATCGGGGCCGGGGCCGAGCGCATCGCGACGTGCGCGAATCGCTCGCGCACGGCATCCGTCTGCGTACCCGACATCATGCCGCGGTCACTTCGGTTCCGATGCCCTCTTGTGTGAAGATCTCGAGCAAGATCGAGTGCGGCACGCGGCCGTCGATGATCGCGGCCTTGCCGACCCCGCCATCGACGGCCTCGAGGCACGCGGCCATCTTCGGGATCATGCCCGACTCGAGGCTCGGCAGAAGGGCCCGCAGCTCGGACGCGTCGATCGAGGAAACAAGCGACGAGGTGTCGGGCCAGTCACGATAGAGGCCCGCAACATCGGTCAGAATCACGAGCTTCTCGGCGTTGAGGGCGACGGCGAGCGCCGCCGCGGCCGAGTCAGCATTGACGTTCAGGCTCTGGCCGGGAGTGTCGCCGTCGGGGGCGATCGATGACACGACGGGGATGCGCCCCGCGTCAAGCTGCGCGAGCACCGCGGCGGGGTCAACCCCCACGACATCACCCACGAGCCCAAGGTCAACCTCGACTCCGTCGACCACCACGCCCCGGCGCCGGCCGCGGAAGAGCCCCGCGTCTTCGCCCGAGATCGCCGCCGCGAAGGGGCCATGCTCGTTGATGAGACTCACGAGCGAGCGACTGATCTGGCCCGTGAGCACCATGCGTACGACCTCCATGGCTTCGGGGCTCGTCACGCGGTATCCGCCCCGAAACTCGCTCTCGATGCCGAACTTCTCGAGCATCGCGGAGATCTGCGGACCTCCCCCGTGCACGACGACGGGCCGCAACCCCACCGTGCGCAGGTACACCATGTCTTGAGCAAATGCGCGCTGAAGCTCGTCGCTCACCATGGCGTTGCCGCCGAACTTGATGACGACGACGCGGTCGCGAAAGCGCTGCAGCCACGGCAGCGACTCGATGAGGGTGGCGGCCTTCACCGCCGCTTGGGCGTGGTCGTCGGCGACCGTGGCAGGGTCTCTCAGTTCAGTCATCTGCTTTAGCTCGCGTAGGCGCTGTTTTCGTGCACGTAGTCGTGCGTGAGGTCATTGGTGTACACCGTGGCCGCCGCGTCTCCGGCGTGCAGGGCGATGTCGACGGTGATGACGCGATCACTCAAGTCAACCTCGTCGCGGGGCCGGTCAGGTGCACCGGCGTGACACAGCCGCACCCCGTTGAACGAGACGTCGACCGCGTAGGGGTCAAAATCGGCCCTC
>JBDKJR010000047.1:0-4737 GCA_039796515.1 Actinomycetota bacterium | reverse complement strand
ATGACTCCCGCACCCCTCGTCACGGGACCAGTCGGAATCTCACAAGACGACGTGCTCGCGCTCTTTGCCCAGCACAAGATCGAGAAGCTGCCCCTCGTCGATGACGAGGGCCGCTTGCACGGCCTCATCACGGTTAAAGACTTCGACAAGAGCGAGCAGTACCCCAACGCGACGAAAGACGAGGAAGGTCGACTGCGGGTGGGGGCGGCCATCGGCTTCTTCGGTGACGCGTGGGATCGCGCCGGTCGCTTGCGTGACGCGGGCGTCGACGTGCTCGTGGTTGACACGGCGAACGGCGACAGCCGCGGGGTCCTGGAGATCATTGCGCGCCTCAAGGCCGACCCGGCGTTCGCACACATCGATGTCATCGGCGGCAACGTCGCGACGCGATCGGGCGCTCAAGCCCTCGTCGACGCGGGTGCTGACGCCGTCAAGGTGGGCGTCGGCCCCGGGTCGATCTGCACCACACGGGTCGTCGCGGGCGTGGGCGTGCCCCAGGTCACCGCTGTCTACGAGGCCTCTCTTGCGGCGCGCGAGGCCGGAGTTCCGGTGATCGCCGATGGTGGCCTTCAGTATTCGGGTGACATCGCCAAGGCGCTCGTCGCCGGCGCCGACACCGTCATGCTCGGCTCGTTGCTCGCCGGAACCGACGAGAGCCCCGGTGATCTCATCTTCGTCAACGGCAAGCAGTTCAAGTCGTACCGCGGCATGGGGTCGCTCGGCGCTCTGCAGACCCGCGGCAAGAAGACCTCCTACTCGCGTGACCGCTACTTTCAGGCCGACGTGCCGAGCGACGAGCAGCTCATTGCCGAGGGCATCGAAGGTCAGGTGCCGTATCGCGGGCCCGTGTCGTCGGTCGTGTACCAGTTGCTCGGTGGGCTGCGGCAGTCGATGTTCTACACCGGAGCCCGCACGATCCCTGAGTTGAAGCAGCGCGGAAAGTTCGTGCGCATCACGGCGGCCGGACTCAAAGAGTCGCACCCGCACGACATTCAGATGGTCGTCGAAGCGCCCAACTACCGCCGGTAGGCCCTCCTCGGGCGGCTGTGGTGCTCGTCGCCGCGCTGTGACCCTGTCGTCGCTCAGCAGCACCGTGCCGTTCGGTCGTGACCGTGCGCCGGTGTGCACGGTCACGACCGGAACGCACGGGCTCCCTCACACGAGCGCGTTGAGGCGAGCATCCACGTGCTCACGCTCGTCGTGGCTGGGAGTGCTGGCGAATGGCGCAGGGTGCCAGCATGCAGATTCCCCCACACCTCATGAGCGATGGGATGCTCATCGCGAGCACCCTCGGAGCGCGCGGCTACGACACTCGAGCTATCTGCCGCGCGGCGAACGCGGGCACCCTGGTGCGACTAGCGCGGGGCGTGTATGTCGATGCCGCCGTGTGGCTGTCGGCAGTGCCGCGCGAACAACACGTGATGCGGTGTCGAGCGACCGCGGCCAGGCTGGGCAAAGAGGTCGTGCTCGCGGGCCCATCGGCCGCAGCAGTTCTGGGCCTGACTTATCTCGGTCAGTGGCCCGAGCGAGTGTGTGCGCTGAATTCTGTTGCCGACGGTACGCGTGTGCGCGGGGGAGTGTCATGGTGGGGTCACGACGACCGCAGCACAGGGGTCATCGACCTCGGCTGGGTCAGAGCCACCAACGTCTACCGAACGACTGTTGAACTGAGCGCACGCGAGGGCTATCTGGCGGGGCTCGTCACCGCTGATTCCGCACTTCGTTCGGCGGGGCATCGGGGTGCTGGCAACGGAGCGCGCGAGCTCCTCACCATGGCCGAGTCGCTGCGCCTGCAGCGCGGCGCTCGCCGGGTCGAGAGAGTCGCCACATTCGCCAACGGCCATAGTGAGTCGGCGGGAGAATCGTGGACTCGCGTGGTGCTTGCCGACCTGGGGGTCGAGCAGCCTGAATTGCAGGTCGACATTCTCGACGACGGTGTTTGGCTCGCGCGTGTCGACTTTTGCTGGCCCGGGCGACGTATCGTGCTCGAGTTAGATGGCCAGAAGAAGTATCGCGCGCCTCTGCGCGGCGCGACCCGCGCGGTGGAAGACGTCGTCATCGAGGAGAAGAAGCGCGAAGACCGTTTGCGCGCCGCGGGGTGGGTGGTCGTGCGCATCGTGTGGGATGACCTGCGCGAGCCCGAGCGCTTGCGACGACTGCTTCTGCGGTATGGGCTCATCGCCTAGTGCCTAGCGCCTAGTGCCTAGTCGTTAGTGGCTCGCTGTGGCCGTGCGGTTCGGCACATGCCGTGCGGTTCGGCGCACGCGGTTGGCCGAAACGCACGGGGTTGCGGGTGCGGGTCTAGGTGCGGGCGCGGGTTTGGGAGCGGGGCGCCCTGCCCGGCCGCGCGCGGCTAGCGCGCCGCGGGTGGCACAGAGACGCGGGCTCCCGACTCGTGCGAGCGGATCGCCGCGTGCGCGAGCTCGAGCGCACGGCGACCCGCCGACGCGGGAACGGGCGGCGGGGTGCCGGCGCGCAGAGCGGTGAGCACCGCATCCAGATGACGGTCGAAGGTGCGCTCGAAAGACCGCGCCTCGTCGTCGAAGTAGCCGGCACGCCAGACGCGCTCGGTCTCGTCGCCGACCGACTGCAGCGTGAGAGAGCGGACGGTGTCGTGGATGACCGCGCGCCCCGCCGTGCCGTTGAGCTCGACGCGCTGCGTGTCGGGGTAGGCGTACGACGAGTCATACGAACCGAGCATGGTTCCCACGGCTCCCGACGCGAACTCGAGCGCGATGGCCACCGTGCTGAAGGCCCCGTAGGTCATGGACGTCATCTGCGCGGCCACCGAGCTGATCGGCCCACACACGTGTTCGAGCATGTCGAAGCCGTGGCACTGCGTTTCGATGAGGTTGGCGTGCGGCGAGGGCCCGCGGTTGGCTTCGCCGCCGAAGCGCCAGGTGGCGAAGACGAGGTCACCGAGTTCGCCCGCCACGATCGACGCCCGCGCGCGCAGCACGGGCTCGGCGTAGCGATGGTTGAAGTTGATGGCGAAGAACGTGTCGCCGGCCGCCTCGAGCAGGGCGTCGGCCTCGGCGAGGTCGAAGACGAGCGGCTTCTCGACCAAGAGCGGCACGCCCGCCTGCAACAACTGCAGCGTGGGTGCGAAGTGCTCTTCGTTGGGCAGGCTGACCATGACGAGATCGGGATGCTCTGCCTCGAGCATCCCGTCAATCGAGGTGTAGGCGCGCGTGCCGTAGGCGGCTGCACGGGCAGCGGTGCGCTCAGGCGACCGGCCCACAATGCCCACGAGTTCGGTGTCGATGCGCTCGGTGATGACGCGCGCGTGCTGGGCTCCCCACCCTCCGGCGCCGACGATCGCGACGCGCAGGGGTTCGACACCGGGCACCCCCGGCCGCTCGATGCTCAGTGCACTACCCGCCATGGTCGCTCCTTCGAGGCCGCGGTCGACACCGACCGACGCTCGCCACGTTACCCGTGCACGCCCGCCCGGTAGGCTGAACGGGTGATGGAGATCGAGATCGGCCGCGGAAAGCGGGCACGCAGGGCGTATTCCTTCGACGACATCGCCATCATTCCGAGCCGTCGCACGCGCGACCCCGAAGTCGTGTCGCTCTCGTGGAGCATTGACGCGCTGACCTTCGCCATGCCCGTCATTGCGGCTCCCATGGACTCGGTCGTGAGCCCCGCCACGGCCATCGCGATCGGCAAGCTCGGCGGCCTCGGTGTGCTCGACCTCGAAGGCCTCTGGACGCGGTATGAGGATGCGGAGGCACAACTCGCCCGCATCCGCGAGCTCGACGAGGCCGGCGCGACGGCCGAGATGCAAAAGATTTACGCTGAGCCCATCAAGCCCGAGCTCATCGGCCAGCGCCTCGCCGAGATTCGCGCGGCGGGCGTTCCCGTCGCGGGCGCGCTGAGCCCCCAGCGCACGCACGAGCACCACCAGGCGGTCATTAAGGCTGGTGTCGACCTCTTCGTCATTCGCGGCACGACCGTGAGCGCCGAGCACGTCTCGCACCGCCAAGAACCCCTCAACCTCAAGAAGTTCATCTACGAGCTCGACGTGCCCGTCATGGTGGGCGGCGCCGCGACCTACACCGCGGCACTGCACCTCATGCGCACGGGTGCGGCCGGGGTGCTCGTGGGCTTTGGCGGTGGCGCTGCCTCGACGACGCGACTGAGCTTGGGCATCCACGCCCCCATGGCGACCGCGGTAAGCGATGTCGCTGCCGCGCGTCGCGACTACATGGACGAGTCGGGCGGGCGCTACGTGCACGTCATCGCCGACGGCGGTCTGGGCACGAGCGGTGACATCGTCAAGGCCGTGGCCATGGGCGCCGATGCGGTCATGCTCGGCAGCGCTCTCGCGCGGGCGACGGATGCTCCGGGCGGCGGGTGGCACTGGGGAGCCGAGGCTCACCATCCCGAACTTCCCCGCGGTCGCCGCGTGCAGGTCGGGCAGCTCGCTCCGCTCGAGCAGCTCTTGTTCGGACCGAGCACCACCGCCGACGGTCAGGTCAATCTCATGGGCGCTCTGAGACGATCGATGGCGACGACGGGGTATTCCGACGTGAAAGAGTTCCAGCGGGTCGATGTGGTCGTTGCGCCCTACCCGGCTGGCTGAGCACAGCGCGACGAGAAGGTAGGCACGCGTGCCCGTGGATTCGGTTCGCGCTCCCGACTTCTGGCAGGTCGCGCGGCGCCCGCGTTGGATCGGCGCCTTGCTTCTTGCCCTCGCCGTGGCCGCGGGCTTTGCGGCGCTTGGGCAGTGGC
>JBDKJR010000046.1:0-3746 GCA_039796515.1 Actinomycetota bacterium | reverse complement strand
TCGGGGCCGATCACCACAAGCTCGATGTCGTTGTCGACCGCGTAGTCGGCGACGACGTCACCGCGCGTCGGGTCGAGAGCGACCGTCGGCACGACCGTGGCGATGCCCGCGTTGCCGGGGGCCGCCGTGATCTCGTGGGCCGCCTCTTCGCGCAACAGGGCCGTGATGATGGCGTGCTCGCGTGCGCCCGAACCGATGACGAGAATTCTCACCCGGTCAGCCTACCGAGGGCCGATACCCTCGCTGCATGGGTCGGCCACGCATCGATGACACCGTGGGGCGGGATGCTGTGCGCGCGGTGCTCGACGGCACCGCCGAGCGCCCCGACCTCGCGATGGCTGTTCGGTACCTGTTGCAGGCACTCGCCGAGGCCAGCCCGGGCCGCAGTGTGGAGGTGCGCGTTCCTCCGTTCGGCGCCGTGCAGGCCGTCGAGGGCCCGCGCCACACGCGCGGCACGCCCCCCAACGTCGTCGAGCTCGACGCGGAGACCTTTGTCGCGATTGCGACCGGCTCCCTCGCGTGGGGCGAGGCGGCGTCGGCGGGCCGCGTGCACGCATCCGGAGCCCGCTCTGACCTGTCGGCGATGTTTCCGCTCGCGTACTGAGTTCGCGTACTGGGTTCGCGTACTCACTTCGCGTACTGAGTTCTCAGCGCTGTGCGCGAGAATAACCGCGTGAGCACCCCCGCAGAACCCACGTCTGACCGCACGACCGTTCAGGTGCGTCGCGCGCCCAAGATTCCCGCGTTCATGACCGTCGGTGGCCTGCTCGGGTTTCTCGTGGTGCTCATCATCACGCCGCTGTTTCCGGTCGACCCGCTCGTGGGCCTGCCCGCGCTCATCGGTTACTTCTCGATCTTTGGCGTGACCGGGGGCGTGCTCATCGGTGCCGTCATCGGCATCGTGCTCGACCGCCGCTCGCAAAAGCGCGTGCGCACGGTCGAGGCTGAGCGCCAGGTCGTTGACGCGGCGCCGGGGGCCGACGCGAGCTAGCTCAGCTGGTTCTGCTCGACCCAGCGCAAGTATTCGGGGCTCACCGTTCCGGTGACGTAGTCGCCCGTGAAGCAGCTCATCTCGAGCGACTCGATGTCGCTGCCCTCGAGAATCGCGGCCTGCATGTCGGCGACCTCCTGATAGATCAGGTAGTCGCTGCCGAGCTCGGTGTTGATCTCGGGAATCTTGCGGCCGTGTGCGATGAGCTCGCGCCGCGTCGGCATGTTGATGCCATAGACGTGCGGGTAGCGCACGGGCGGTGCGGCCGAGGTGAACGTGACTTTGTTGGCTCCGGCCGCGCGCGCCATTTCGACGATCTCTTTCGAGGTCGTGCCGCGCACGATCGAGTCGTCAACGATGAGGATGTTCTTGCCCGCGAACTCGCTCGACATCGCGTTGAGCTTCTGCTTGACGCTCTTCTTGCGCTCCGCCTGCCCGGGCATGATGAACGTGCGGCCCACGTAGCGGTTCTTGTAGAAGCCCTCGCGGTATTCGACCCCGAGCTTTTGCGCCACCTGCATGGCGGCGGGCCGCGACGAGTCGGGAATCGGCATGACGACGTCGATGTCACCGCGCGGCGTGTACTGCGCGATCGTGTCAGCGAGCCGGTCGCCCAGGCGCAGACGGGCTTCGTAGACCGAGATGCCGTTCATGATCGAGTCGGGACGCGCGAGATAGACGTATTCGAACGAGCAAGGAACCAGGCGCGGGTTCGCGGCACACTGCTGCGAGAACATCTCGCCCGAGGCCGAGATAAACACGGCTTCTCCGGGGGCAACGTCGCGCACGGTCTCATAGCCGCCGGCTTCGAGCACGAGCGACTCGCTCGCCACCACCCACTCGTCGCCCGTGAGGCCCGTGGTGCGGCGGCCGAGCACGAGCGGGCGAATGCCGAACGGGTCACGGAAGGCGAGCATCCCGTGACCGGCAATGAGCGCGATGGCGGCGTACGAGCCTTCGACGCGCTCGTGCAGCCGCGTGATCGCCGCAAACACCTGGTCGGGGTCGAATTCGGCGCCCGAGACCTGCGCTTGCAGTTCGTGAGCGAGCACGTTGACGAGTAACTCGGTGTCGCTGTTGGTGTTGAGGTGTCGGCGGTCGACCTCGAAGAGTTCGCGCGTCAGTTCGCGCGTATTCGTGAGGTTGCCGTTGTGCACGAGGATGATGCCGTAGGGCGCGTTCACATAGAACGGCTGGGCTTCTTCTTCGCTGGATGCTGAGCCACGGGTGGCGTACCGAACGTGCCCCAGGCCCATGGTTCCCAGCAGGCTGCGCATGTCGCGCGTGCGGTAGGCCTCGCGCACCTGCCCCTTGGCTTTGGCCATGTGCAGCACGCGCCCTTCGGCGGTGGCGATGCCCGTGGAATCTTGCCCGCGGTGCTGCAGAAGCGCCAGGGCGTCGTAGACCTGTTGGTTGACGGGACTCGATGAGACGAGACCGACGATGCCGCACATGCGGAGGGCGCTCCAGACCGTAAGGTTGACGGTGACGCAGGCCAGTCTGTCAGACCGCGGAACGGATGAACGAATGACAAATTCCTACGCCGCAGCCGGAGTCGATACGGCCGCGGGCGACCGGGCGGTCGAGCTCATGAAGGCCTCGGTCGGCGCCACGCACGGCCCCGAGGTTCTCGGCGGCGTCGGTGGCTTCGCGGGCCTCTTCGATGCGAGCGCCTTGCTCGGCTATCGGCGCCCGCTGTTGGCTACGAGCACCGACGGCGTCGGCACGAAGGTTGCGATCGCGCAGGCTCTCGACATCCACGACACGATCGGCCAAGACCTCGTGGCGATGGTCGTTGACGACATCGTCGTCGTGGGCGCCAAGCCGATCTTCATGACCGACTACATCGCGTGCGGCAAGGTTCACCCGCAGCGCATCGCCGACATCGTGCGCGGCATCGCCGAAGCGTGCGCCGCCACGGGCACTGCGCTCGTGGGCGGCGAAACGGCCGAACACCCCGGCTTGCTCGGCCCCGACGACTACGACGTCGCAGGCGCTGCGGTCGGCGTGGTCGAGGCCGACGAGGTGCTCGGGCCCGAGTGCGTGCACAACGGCGACGTCGTCGTCGCGATGGCGTCGAGCGGCTTGCACTCGAACGGCTTCTCGCTCGTGCGGCACATTCTCGCGTCGCGCTCGATCGGCTACCACGACGAACTGCCCGAGTTCGGCGGCGTCGTCGGCCAGACCCTGCTGACCCCCACCGCGCTCTACACCGCGCCGCTGCTCGACGTGCTCGCCGAGTTGCCCGGCGCCATCCACGCCCTGAGCCACGTGACGGGCGGCGGCATCGCTGCCAACCTCGCGCGCGTACTGCCGGTCGGCAGCTGGGTCGAGGTCGACCGGGGCTCGTGGAGCCCGCCTGCCGTCTTCCGCGTGCTCGCCGACCTCGCGGGTGACAGCCTCGAATCAACCGAGGGCACGTGGAATCTGGGGCTCGGGATGCTCGCCGTGGTTGCCCACGACACCGCGAGTTCGGTCATCCGCGCGCTCGAGAGCCGTGGCGTTCCCGCGTGGGTCGTCGGCCGCGTCTCCACGGCTCCCCACGACCTCGCGGGCTTCGAGCAGGGCGCCAAGGGCGTCAACGGCGGAGCCGTGAAGCTCGTCGGCACCTACGCCGACTAAGCGATTGTGCGGCTCATGGAAGCGCACACGATGAGACACCCGACGCGATGAGGGAATGGCAGCTGTCGATCGAAGAGGTCTTCCTCTTGACTGGTGCAATGTTCGCGTTCGTCGCCGCGTATTCGTGGACAAA
>JBDKJR010000045.1:0-2852 GCA_039796515.1 Actinomycetota bacterium | reverse complement strand
TCGGGCGCGCTCGAGCAGTTCGCTCATGAGAGCGGTGCCGAGTCCTTTTCCGGTGGATGCCGGACCCAGGTAAATCGAATTCTCGACCGTGAACCGGTAGGCCGCCTTCTCTTTCCACGGGTACACGTAGGCGAACCCCAAGAGCACACCGTTGGGCGATTCCGCCACGAGAAACGGGTAGCCGAGCTCGCGCACGCGCGCGTACTTCGTGCGCAAAGCCTTGAGCGTCCACGGCGACTCATCGAACGTCACGGTCGAGTTGGCCACGTAATGGTTGTAGATCTCGCGCACGTCTGGCAGGTCGCGGTCAACGGCTTCGCGCACGACATACGAGAACGTCGGCTCGGGCTCAGGCTGCTTGCGCAAGTGGGCGGGCAGGGTGCGACGGCGCTCGTATTCCTCTTCGAGCATCCCGATTCCCTTCTCGCGCGCGACCGCGTCAGTCTACGACTGCGGAGACAGGCGGAACACGCCAATCAATCGGCGGAGCCCCCTGCTCCACGAGCACGGCGTTCACACGACTAAAGGGCCGTGAGCCGAAGAAGCCCCTTCGGGCTGACAACGGGCTCGGATGCGCGCTCGCCACGATCGGCACGTCACCCAGCAGCGGCGCCGACTCAGCAGCATCCCGCCCCCACAGCACGGCCACGAGCGGCCCGCCGCGCTCAGCGAGAGCCTCCAGCGCGCGGGCGGTCACGTCACGCCACCTTCGATCGCGGTGCGCGCCCGGTCGCCCGGGGGCGACCGAGAGCACGCGGTTGAGCAGCAGCACGCCCTGCGCGCTCCACGCACTCAGGTCGCCGTGCTCGGCGGGCTCGATGCCCAGATCATCGAACAGTTCTCGGTAGATGTTGGTGAGCGAACGCGGCAGCGGCCGAACGCTCGCATCGACGGCAAAGCTCAGGCCGACGGCGTGGCCCGGCGTGGGGTACGGATCTTGACCGACGATGACAACGCGCACGGCGGCGAGGGGCTGCGCGAACGCTCGCAGCACGAGGGGCTCTGCCGGGAGCGACGGCGCGCCCGCGGCAGCCTCAGCGCGCAGGCGATCCAGCTCGCGGGCAACGGTGACGGCTACCGGATCGAGCGCCCGAGCCCAATCGGGCGCGACGCGCTCGGCGAGCATCCGTCGCGCGCGCTCGAGCTCTCTCGTCTCGTCGCTCATGCGAGCACGCTATCGGGTGGCGTTGATGCTGGGGTCGAAGCCTCTGTGCGCGCTAGCATCGCGGAATGACCGAGCCCGCGAGCGTCTCGAGCGCTGCCCCCTCTCCCCTGCGCGGAAAGGCCGGCGCCATCACGCTCGGTCTCGTGGGGTACCTGTTCTTCGTCGAGTTCGTGAGCGGCGTGCTGCAGGGCTATTACGTTCCGCTTATCTCTGACCTCGTCACGTACCTCGGTATTGAGGATGCTGACTTCAACTGGTTCGAGGCTGCCCAGTTGCTCTTGAGCGCTCTCGTCGTGCCCATTCTCGCGAAGCTCGGCGACATGGTCGGCCACAAGAAGATTCTGCTCATCTCGACCGTGCTCACCGCTGGCGCCAGCTGGTGGCTCGTGTTCGCCGACTCGTTCTGGATCTTCCTCGTGGCCTGGGCCCTGCAGGGCTTCTACGTCGTCTGGCTGCCGCTCGAGGTCGCGCTGATCTTT
The DNA here is from genome assembly GCA_039796515.1 of Actinomycetota bacterium. GTDB lineage: Bacteria > Actinomycetota > Actinomycetes > Actinomycetales > Microbacteriaceae > Microcella. The sequence goes on along the minus strand of JBDKJR010000045.1, from coordinate 1,208 downwards.
GACCGCGGCCGCCGAAGCGACACAGGCGCTTCGCAAACGCGCCGCGCCGCGGGGTATCTCGTTGTCGCGCTCGAAGCCGGCGCGATCGCGGGAGCCCTCGGCGGTGCGCGCATTTTTGCGGCGTTCAACGAGAACATCACCCTCACGCTCATGATTCCGGCCATCGCCGTGACCGTGGCCTTCTTCGTGATTCTCTTCGGGGTGCCCGAGTCGAGCCCACAACCCGGCCGTCGCCTCGACACCGTCGGGTTCGTGTTGCTGACGATCGCGCTGCTCACGATCACCTCGGGGCTCACGTTCTTGCGCATCAATGGTCCCGGCGCTTTGTGGGTCTATGGGCTCATGCTGCTCGGCCTGTTCTTGTTCTTCCCGTTCGGTACGTGGGTGCTCAAGCACCCCGACCCCGCGATCGACCTGCGGGTTCTGCGGCAACCGAACATGTGGCCGATTCAGTTGACGGCCGGGCTCGTCGGCATCAGCATCCTCGGCGCCCAAGCGCCCTTGAGCACGTTCGCTGGCACCGACCCCGTCAACGGCTTCGGGCTCGGCCTCGATGCGACCGATCGCTCGTACATCATCGGCGCCTACCTCGTCGCGATGATCATCGGTGCTCTGCTGTTCCCGCTGATCTCTCGTCGCTTCACGCCGCGCATCGCGCTTATCGCGGCGACCGTGCTCGTTGCGCTGGGGTACCTGGCGTTCCTCGTCAACAACACCACGGCGGTGGGCGTGACGCTCAACATGGTGGTCGCCGGAATCGGCTCGGGCGCCCTCGTGGCGGCCCTTCCCGCTGCGGCCGCGGCCGCCGCGCCGCTCGGGCAGACCGGCATCGCGACGGGCCTCACCAATACGACGAAGACCATCGGTGGCGCCTTTGCGAGCGCGATCTTCGCGGTCGTGCTCGTGCTCGCGGCGGGCCAGGCGGTCACCGAGACGGCATCGAGCTTGCTCGGCTACCTCATCGTGTTCGCGATCTGCGGCGGAGCAGCCGTCGTGGCCGCGATCTCGCTCGTGTTCGTGCCGAAGCTCGCGTTTGGCGACGTCGCGGCCGACGACCTGCCCGTCGAACCCGTGAAGGGGTAGCGCGCGTCAGTCTTCGCGCACCACGAGCGGGCGGCGAATGAGCTTGTGTTGCGCGGCCTGCGCAACCGGCCGCACGGTGAGCTCGTCAACGTTGACGTGGGCGGGCACTTCGATCGCGTGCACGA
>JBDKJR010000044.1:0-7180 GCA_039796515.1 Actinomycetota bacterium | reverse complement strand
GTCGTACCCGCGCGAGGTGAACGCGCGTGCTCTGTATTGCCGCGCCCAGGTACGGACTGCTACTCAGACTCTCGTCGAGCGCCGCATCAAACTCGGCGACGAGCGCGTAGTAGCCGTGGCGTTGCGGGTCGTCGTCTCTGAGGGTCGCGGCGTCGACGGCGGCGAAGCGGGATGCGAGCTCGGCGAAGCGGCTGCCCGCTGCGTTCCGCGCTCCGTCGCGCCCAGCCCGAGCGTCTCCACCCGGCCCGCCACCATCCGCGACGCGGCGCGCGGCAATGCGCGCGGCTTGCTCGTCGAGGGCGGTGCGCAGCTCGAAGAGGGCGGTGACGTCGTCCGGCTCGATGTCGCTCACGACGAGCGTGCGGGGCCCGCGTTCGGTCGCGAGCCCGGCGGCGACGAGCCGGGCGAAGGCTTCGCGCACGGGAGTGCGACTCACCCCGAGCCGCCCCGCTTGCTCGACCTCGGTCAGCGGGGCGCCGGGAGCGAGCTCGCCCTCGACAATCTCCGCCCGCAAGGCGTCGAAGGCACGGTCGGCGGCTGTGCGCGACGTCGACGGCACTTCTGAGCGCACCGCCGCATCCACCGTCATTCTCCTAATGTATACATTGCATGGTTCCAACGCTAGAACGACTGCAACTGGCGCGACTTTCGTATACACCAGCACAACTCGACGCGCTCATCTTCATCGACCGGCGCTTGCTCGAGGCCAATGCTCGGACCATTCTCATCCGGGTCGATGTCGTCGTAGCGCACGGGTTCTCGAAGGCGGACAAGATGCTCGATCAAGAGAGCAAGAGCGCCAATGACCCGTGGGCTCAGCCGATAGATGCGGGCGTTGCGGTCAATCCGCGTGGTGACGAGCCCCGCGCGCGCTAGCCGATTGAGGTGCTTCGACACGGCCTCGCGACCCACCCCGCGCTCACTCTGAATCGCATCAGCGAGTTGGCCCGCCGAATGCTCTCCACTCGCGAGCACCTCGATCAAACGCCAGCGCAGCGGGTGGGCCAAGAGAAAGAGAGTTTCCATTGCGAGAGTGTGCCTCTCGCGGCATGTGCCGCGGGAGGCACATTGCGAGAACGGGAAAGACGACGCTCTGGCCGGAAGGTGGAGAGGACTCGCATCGGGGAACAGCGTCGGAGCGCCCATTGCGGGGCCGGGGTGTGGAGGGCCGGGCAGCTGGGTCGGGCAGCGATGGGGTCGCGACTCTAGACTGGAGGGCTCATGACTCCGCCCGCCGACACCCCTCCCGCCGACCCGTCGGCGCCCGCGGCGAGCCCGGCGACCGGCCTGCGCATCCACTACCCGCCCGACCTTCCGGTCTCGCAGCGGCGCGACGACATCGCCGCCGCAATTGCCGCGAACCAGGTTGTGATCGTCGCGGGCGAGACCGGGTCGGGCAAGACGACGCAGCTGCCGAAGATCTTGCTCGAGTTGGGGCGCACGAGCATCGCGCACACGCAGCCGCGACGCATCGCCGCACGCACGATCGCCGAGCGCGTCGCCGACGAGCTCGGCTCCGAGCTGGGCGGACTCGTCGGCTACAAAGTTCGGTTCACCGACCAGGTCGGCCGAGACACGCGCGTCACGCTCATGACCGACGGCATCTTGCTCGCCGCCCTGCGCGGCGACCGCGAGCTGAAGAACTACGACGCGATCATCATCGACGAGGCCCACGAGCGCAGCCTCACGATCGACTTCTTGCTCGGATACCTCAAGCAGCTCCTCCCCCGCCGCCCCGAGCTCAAGCTCATCATCACCTCCGCGACGATCGACCCCGAGAGCTTCGCGAAGCACTTCGCGGATGCTCAAGGCACACCCGCGCCCATCATCGAGGTCAGCGGGCGCACCTTCCCGGTCGAGATCCGCTACCGGCCGCTCGTCCCCGACGGGGCCGACACAGAGAACATCACTGACCCCGACGATGACGAGGCCGACGGCCCGTCAACCCCCGGCGAAGCCATCGACATGATCGAGGGCGTCATCGCCGCGGTCGACGAGCTCGGCCGCGAAGGCGACGGCGACGTGCTGGTGTTCTTCAGCGGCGAGAACGAGATTCGTGACGCGGCGGATGCCCTCACCGGGCACCTCACGCGCCAAGGTCCGCGCGGCGCGGGCACCGAGGTTCTTCCGCTGTACGGCCGGCTCAGTGCGGCCGAGCAGCACCGGGTGTTCGAGCGGGCGCCCGCGGGCATCCGTCGACGGATTGTTCTGGCGACCAACGTCGCCGAGACGAGCCTGACCGTGCCGGGGATTCGGTACGTCGTCGACACGGGCACGGCCCGCATCAGCCGCTACAGCGCGCGCTCGAAAGTGCAGCGGCTGCCGATCGAGCCGATCTCGCAGGCGAGCGCCAACCAGCGGTCGGGTCGCTCGGGGCGTACGAGCGACGGCATCGCGATTCGGCTCTACAGCGAGCTCGACTACACGAAGCGGCCGGAGTACACCGACCCCGAGATTCTGCGCACCAACCTCGCGGCCGTCATTCTGCAGATGATTTCGCTCGGGCTCGGCGACATTGAGAGCTTTCCGTTTCTGCAGCCGCCGGATAAGCGCGGCATCGCCGATGGGCTCGACCTGCTGCTCGAGCTCGGCGCGGTAGAACGAGCAGGGGGCGCCCGCGACGAGCAGCGAGGCGCGCACCGCATCACGCGCATCGGCCGCGAGATCGCGCAACTGCCGCTCGACCCGCGCTACGCGCGCATGGTCGTCGAGGCGCAGAAGCTCGGGGTCGCGCGGGAGGTGATTGCGATTGTCGCGGGGCTGAGCATCCAAGATCCGCGCGAACGACCGGTCGAGAAGCGGGAGCGCGCCGATCAGCTGCACAACCGGTTCCGCGACCCGACGAGCGACTTCATCACGCTGCTCAACCTCTGGAACCACCTGCAGCGCCGGCAGAAAGAGCTCAGCGGCAACCAGTTTCGCAAGGAGGTGCGGAGCGAGTTTCTCAACTACCTGCGCATTCGCGAGTGGGCGGATGTTGAGAAGCAGATTTTTCGGCAACTGAAGAGCGGCTCACGTCGACAACCGGTGGCCGAGACGGCCACCGGCGCTGGCGTCGCGGTCGAGGCCAGAAATGGCCTCGACTCTAAGCTCCAGCGCGCAACTGGCGAGAGCGGCGCCGATGCCACGGCCATCCACAAAGCGATCCTCAGCGGCCTGCTCAGCCACATCGGCCTGAAAGACGCCGCGAAGCGTGACTACCTCGGCGCGCGCCAGCGCCGCTTCGTGCTGTACCCGGGCTCGGGGCTCGCGAAGAAGCAGCCCGACGCCGTCATGGCCGCCGAGCTCGTCGAGACCAGTCGGCTGTTCGCGCGCACCGTCGCGGTCATCGACCCGGCGTGGGCCGAGCCGCTCGCGGGCGAGCTCGCCAAGCGCTCCCACAGCGAGCCCCGGTGGGAGAAACGCCAGGGCGCTGCGGTTGTTGACGAGAAGGTGACGCTGTTCGGCGTGCCGATCATCCCGCGGCGGCGCGCGCAACTGAGCCGCATCGATCCGGCCCTCGCGCGCGAGCTGTTCATTCGCCACGCGCTCGTCGAGGGCGAGTGGGATACCTCCCGACTCGACAAGCGCCTCACCGCCTTTCTGCGCGACAACGCGCGCGTGCGCCGCGAGCTCGAGCAGCTCGAAGAACGCAGCCGCCGCCGCGACATCTTGCTCGACGACGAGAAGATCGTGGAGTTCTTTGAGGCACGCATTCCCGCTGACGTCACCGACGTGCGCCGCTTCGAGCGGTGGTGGCGGGATGCCCTGAAGCAGCATCCCGAAGCCCTCACCCTCACGCGCGACGACCTCGTCGAGGCCGAGCAGCTGCCGGCCGACGACGGTTCATACCCGACGCGGCTCACGCTGGGCGATCAGACGCTCAGTGTCGGATACCGCTTCGAGCCCGGTGCCGCCGACGACGGCGTCACCGTCACCGTGCCGCTGCCGCTGCTGCCCCGGCTCGACACGGCGGGGTTCGACTGGCTCGTTCCGGGTCTGCGGCTCGAGCTCGTGACCGCCCTACTCAAGACGCTGCCGAAGGCGATTCGCCGCAACGTCGTGCCCGCGGCCGACTGGGCCGCGAAGCTGCTCGCGGCCGTGCCGCCCGGAGCCGACTTGCGCGAGCTCTCGATCACTGAGTTTCTCGCGACTGAGATTCGCCGCCAGACCTACACGCCCGTCGAGCCCGACGACTTCGACCTCGACCGGCTGCCCCCGCACTTGCGCATGGGCTACGCGGTCGTCGACGAGCGCGGCAGCAAACTCGCGCGCGGCACCGACCTCACGGCGCTGCAGCAGAAGCTGCGCGAGCGCGGGCGCGACTCGGTCGCCCGCGTCGCCACCGCCGCGGCGAAGAGCCCGATCGAGCGCGGCGGCATCACGGTGTGGGACGACACCATCGGCAAGGGGTCGGGCGGCGACGGAGGTGGCGGCACCCTGCCCCGGCAGCTCGACATGCGCCGCGGCGACACCACGATTCGCGCCTACCCCGCGCTCGTCGACGAGGGCAGCTCGGTGGCGATCCGACTGCAGACGTCGGTCGCCGACCAGGTGTCCGCGCACCGCGCCGGGGTTCGCCGGCTCGTGCAGCTGGGGGTTCCGTCACCGCTCGCGTACATTCAGGAGCACCTGACGAGTGCCGAGAAACTCAGCCTCGGCGCCTCGCCCTACCGCTCGACGGCCGCGCTCATCGACGACGCATTGCGGGCTGTGATCGACGAGGAGCTCGCCGCTTCAGCCGATGATGCTCGGGATGCTCTGCCCTGGAATCGCGCTGCCTTCGAGTCTCTGCGCGACCGCGTCAACGCCGGCCTGCCCGACCGCTTGTTCGGAATCGTCGCGACGACGGCGGCCGTGCTGGCGGCGGCGCGCGAGGTCGACGTGCTCATCGCGCGCAGCTCAAGCCTGCAGCTCATGGCTCCGCTCGCCGATGCGCGCGAACAGCTCAACGCCCTCGTGCACGACGGATTCATCGGACGCACGGGCCTCGCCCGCCTCCCCCGCCTCGTCATCTACTTGCGCGGCATCATCCACCGCGTCGAGCGCCTGGCCGACAACCTCGGCCGCGACCGCGCCTGGATGCTCGAAGTACAGCAGGCCGTCGAGCTCTACACCGCGGCGGGCGGCACGCTGCCGCTGACGGCAGACCCCGAGCCCCGCATCCGCGAGGCCCGCTGGATGCTCGAAGAGCTGCGCCTCTCGCTCTTCGCGCAGCCGCTCGGCGCGCAGGGGCCGATCTCGGTGCAGCGCATCCGCAAGCAGCTCAGCGGCTAACGGAGTTCAACCGCCGTACAACTCCGCCGGGGTCTGAGTGCAGAGTCGGTTGATCCTGTCCCACTCTTCTTGCGAGGTCACCGCTTCAGCGACGAGCGTGTAGGGGGCCCACGACCCAGGCTGACCATAGGACAACATGAAGGTTTGCAGGCTGGGTGGGTCAGGAACCTGGTACCCCTCGGCCTCGAGACACGGAGTCATGACTTGCGTGTAGTAGTCATAGAGATAGCGGATCTGATCATCAACAAGTGGGATCATCTGGCGCGGGTCGATCGGATACTCGACCGAACAGACGTAATAAGCAATTGCGTAGGGCATCTCTTGGCCGCTCGGCGCCCCCGAACTCAGGCCACCGTCTTCCGCCGTCGCAATGAACCCTTGGGCGTTCAAACACTCAGCGATCGCGAAGGGCCACTCTTCCAGCGTGACGAGTCTCACCTGGTCGACGTCGGGCACCTCGGCATCGGGAAAGTCGTTGAGCAACGCATCGAGTGCACGTTGGTTGTCGGCCGCGGTTTGAGCCTCTAGATCTGACGCGGAGTAGTCAGGAACCGTAGGGGGCCGGATCTCGCCCGAACATCCTGCCAAACCCACGATCAGCAGCACGGCCGCTATGAACACAAGGCCCGGAGTGTTCGTGTTCATCGACCTTCTCCCCTCCGAAAAGATTGCGACGACCTGCTCACGTTGCGGGCTCGACCTCTCCAACGACTAACCTCAGCACGAGTAATGACCGGGCCGCTCACCCCACCCACGGTGCGCGGCTCCCGCGCGGACCTGAACCCGGCGCATTGCGATTAATCGAAGAAACCTTCGGGCCACTCGGGACAAACTTCGCGCAACGCAAGCCAACCCTCCTCGTCCAGCGATTCGATCGTCGCGAACGGAGTCCAACCTTCGGTGAAGTACGTTTCGATGAACTGCTGGAGTGTGGGCAGATCGCCAACATCAAGGCCCTGCTCTTCAATGCACGGGACTAAAGAGTCCTTGTAGTAGGCGTGAAGAACAGCGAGTTGCGCTTCGTTCAATGCCGTTCGAAACCGCGGCTCGACGGGGTAACGCCGTGCGCACAGTGACTGTGCGGCCTCATAGACGGAAGCCTGCGCTGCGGGTATTTCTGGATAGAAGAGACCCCCATCGGGCATAACCAAACCGCCGGGGAATCCCTCTTGCTTAAGACACTCGACTTGGGCTGAACCCCATTGTTCAGGCAACACGTATCGAACCAAATCGGGGTTCTCCAGAAGATCACCTGAAACATCAGTCGACGCGGAAGTCCCGCCGTTTTCCCCCGATGGCCCAGGAATCTCTTGATTCGAAGAGTCGCATGCAGAGAGCGCCGGAGCCACGACCAATAGAGCGCAGACCAGGTAGCTCACAGCTTTCGTTCTCATGTTACGAGGGTAGACCAATCTGTCTTGACACTTCATCAATAAAGATGCAACGATCGGGAACCCAAGACAGACGCCCAGATCGGAGAAGCATTAATGAAGAACAAGCGATTCGCACGAAAGGCCAGACTCGGGGTTGTCGCCTTACTGTCAAGCGCCATCCTTGTCGCTACCGCCGCGCTCCCTGCATCCGCGTACGAAGCGCGCTACGGTTCGAAAAGCTGCTCGACTCTCGTGAACATTGCGAGCAACACCGTCGCCGTGCCCACGCAGACCTTCTACCAGACTGGGCACTACGCCGTACCCGGCGGTACCCGCACATGGGGATGGCCGGGTTTCCACTCCAATCGCACGAGCGCCTACAGCACGAACTGGTCAATCATCACTGATGGTGACATCACGTCCTCGAGCGTGACGTGTTCGGGGGTTGGTTAGAATCACACCTGAAGAGCTCAGGGCCCTGAACGCACATCGCTCAGGGCCCTGGGCTCAGCGCCCCCGATGGCTCAGAAAACGTTTGTTCATAGTCTTCA
>JBDKJR010000043.1:0-4792 GCA_039796515.1 Actinomycetota bacterium | reverse complement strand
GACGTCGTCACCGACGAGGTCATCGATGCCCTCTCTGATGGAACCGTTCTCGCGAACGCCGGCCACTTTCCGTGGGAGATCGATGTGCCCGCCCTCTACGCTCGCGCGACGGCCCGCACGACGCTCGATGAGGCGATCGAACGCATCGACCTGCCTGGTGGCCGTCACGTTGTGTTGCTTGCCGAGGGGCGCATGATGAACCTCGCGGGGCGAGAGCCCAAGGGCAACTCGATCGAGGCCATGGATCTCGGCTTTCTCTTGCAAGCCCTCTCGCTCGAACGGGTCGTGCGCGACGCCGCCTCGCTCACGCCGAACGCACAACCGGTGCCCGACGACATTGAGCGAGACATTGCGCGACGGATGCTCGCCGCGATGGGCGCGCATCGATGAGCTTGCCCGCTCCTGACTACAGCGTTCCGGCGGTCGATAAGGCTCTCGACATTCTCGAACTCATCGCCGCGAGCCCGGAGCCCCTCACGCAATCCGCCATTGCCGAGGCAACCGGCCGCAGTGTGGGGCAACTCTTTCGCGTGCTCGTGACGCTCGAGCGCAGGGGTTTTCTCGTGCGGGAGCGCGGCGGTGGCTACGAGCTCGGCACCCGCCTCTTCGACCTCGCGCACCTGCACGAGCCGCTGCGCGGACTGCGTGCTGCCGCCTTGCCCGTCATGCACGATCTCGCGGTGGAGGTGCAGCAGAGCTGCAATCTCGCGGTGCTCGAAGGCGACCAGGTGCGCGTCATCGCGCAGGTCGAGTCACCCGCCGACTTTGGGTACCGCGTGCGCGTCGGGGCGCTGTTCGACGCGGCCACGACGGCCACGGGCGAGGTCTTGCGCGGCACCCCTGAGGTGGTGCGAGCCGATGCCCTGCAGCACGGCATTACCGATGTCGTGGTGGCGATTCGTGGTGCCGCGACGGCCACCGTGGCCGCCCTCACGGTGCCGTATGTCAGCACGAGCTTCAGCACGGTGGCGCACTCGCACGTCGTCACGAGCGCGCGAGCGGCCGCAGAGGCGATCACTCAGCGCCTCGGGGGCTCGACCAGTGGATAAATCAGGGTCACGACTCGGTAACGAACCGGTAGGTTTGACGGTATGACAACGGCGACTGCGAACCTCCTGCCCGGCACTGAGATCGCGATCGAGTCGCTGCCGAAGGTCTCGCTGCACGACCACCTCGACGGTGGCTTGCGGCCCCAGACGATCATCGAGCTCGCCGATGAGATCGGCCTTGAGATTCCGGCGACCGATGCCGCATCGCTCGGCGCCTGGTTCGCCGAAAAGAGCGACTCCGGCTCGCTCGTTGAATACCTCAAGACGTTCGACGTCACCGTCGGCGTCATGCAAACGCGCGAGGGCCTCGAGCGCGTTGCCCGCGAATTCGTGCTCGACCTCGCCGCGGATGGCGTGGTGTGGGGCGAGATTCGGTGGGCTCCCGAGCAACACCTCACGCGCGGGCTGAGCCTCGACGAGACGGTGGAAGCCGTACAGGCGGGTCTGGATGCCGGGGTTGATGAGGCGCGGAGCACCGGTCACAGCATCCGTGTCGGCCAGCTCGTGAGCGCGATGCGCCACGCGGATCGCGGACGTGAGATTGCCGAGCTCGCTCTTCGTCACCGAGACCGCGGCGTCGTGGGCTTCGACATCGCCGGCGCCGAAGCGGGTTTTCCGCCCAGCCGCTTGAGCGACGCTTTTGACTTGCTCGCGAGCGAATACTTTCCGGCGACGGTGCACGCGGGTGAAGCCGACGGCCTCGAGTCGATTCGGGGCGCGCTGCGCGATGGCCACGCCTTGCGCCTCGGCCACGGCGTGCGTTTGGCCGGAGACATCACGCTGCGCGACGAGGGCGGGGCGACGATCGCCGAGCTCGGCCTGCTCGCCGAGTGGATCAAAGATCGTCAGATCGCGCTCGAGACGAGCCCGAGCTCGAACCTGCAGACCGGAGCCATCGCCGCGTGGGGCACCGAGATGATCGACCACCCCCTCGACCTCTTCTACCAGCTGGGTTTCCGCGTCACGGTCAACACCGACAACCGCCTCATGAGCGCCACGACGCTCAGCCGCGAGCTGCGGCTCGTGGCCGAGGCCTTCGGCTACGACCTCGACGACCTGCTCGCTCTGCAGCTCAACGCCGCGCAAGCCTCGTTCTTGCCTGTCGAAGACCGCGAGGCGCTCATGGACACCCTCATCGACGGTTTCGAGGCCGCGACGTGAGCCTGCCCGCCCTCGCCGATCGGGCGATCGTTCTTGGTGCCCGCGCGAGCGATTGGCGCGACGCCGTGCGGCTCGCGGGCGACGCGCTCGTTGATAGCGGCTGCACGACGGCCGAGTACACCGAGGCCATGATTCGCATGGTCGACGACCACGGCCCCTACATCGTCATCGCGCCCGGTCTCGCGCTCGCTCACGCGCGCCCCGGTCCCGAGGTGCGCTGCGACGGCCTCTCGGTTGTGACGCTCGCTGAGCCCGTCGAGTTCGGCCACGCCCACAACGACCCCGTGCGCGTCGTCATCGGCCTCGCCGGAGTGGCCGCCGACGGCCACCTCGAAGCCGTGGCGCAACTCGCCAACGCGTTCAACGACGCCGCGGCGATTCCGGCCCTGGCGGCCGCGACGACGCGGGATGCTGTGCGCACGATTCTCGCCGGTGGCGGTATCGCGTGAAGATCGTCACGATCTGTGGCGCGGGCATTGGCACGAGCGGCATTCTCAAGGTCAACGCCGAGCGCGTGCTGCAGCGTCTCGGGCTGAGCGCCACGGTCGTTGCCGCGGATCTCGCCTCGGTCGGCCAGGTGGCGGCCGACGCGCAAGTGATTCTCACGAGCGCCGAGTTCGTCGACGCCATCGGTGTGACGCGTGCTGACGTCGTCGTCATCGAGAACTACTTCGACGCCGACGAGTTGACCACCAAGCTCGAAGCCGCGATCGGCTGAGCTTTTCGGGGCAGCCGCTAGTGCTGTCCCGTCGGCCCGTTCTTGCGGTCGAAGCGGCCCGTGCGGGCGAGCAGCGCGGCCCCGATGCCGAGCGCTGTGAGCGGTGCGAAGTACGGCTGCAGGAAGAACATCGCCAGGGTCACGACGACGCCCATGAGAGCTGCGACGGCGACTCGCCTGCCGGTACTCGCGGCATCGAGCGCGAGCGGCAGGATTGCGGCCGCGGCAAACCCCGCCGCGACACCCGTTGTTGAGAGCAGCACCAGGGGCGTGAGCGGACCAAGCGGGTTCAGCAGCGATGAGGGGTAGGTGATCGCCTCAAGCACGATCGCCAAGGGAAGAATCAGCAGCGTTGCGTACGCGGTGAGGAGAGCCCACAGAGGGCGGGCGCGCTCTCGAAAGAATGAGTGCACAGCCGTGAGAAGGGGAAGAAAGCCGAGAAGCGCGAGGGCGTTGCCGAGCAGCTGCGCGCGGATCGTCACGGCGAAGTCTGAATCGGTAACGCTCGCCCCTTCGGCGGGCGGGGGGAAGACCGCCGGCAACACGATGGTGCCGATGAGCATCATGGCGAGCGACACGGCCGCCGCGATGATTCCTGCGCGGTTCGAGGGCGGCCCAGCGATGGGTGCTGACGCGCTAGCGGAGGACGACGACGATGCGCTCATGCTCTCCACTCTATGGGAGCGCCTGAGTGGCCTGATTCTTCGCGTTTCGACGAGAACCTTCGCACCCTCTCGTGGAAAACGCGACCGACCGCGAGGCGCTACACGATGAGCGCGCGCATGCCCGCTTCGAGCGCCGCGACCTCGGCCTGCGCGGCCGCCCGACGCTCGTCGACCGAACCCTGGTCAGACGAGGCGTCGATGTAGACCTTGACCTTGGGCTCGGTGCCGCTCGGCCGCACGATGACGCGGGCGCCGCCGCGCATCCAGAACCGCAAAATGTCGCTCGGTGCGAACACGCCGAAGCCTCCGATGAAGTCGTCGACCTGATCGACGCGAACTCCGCCGATCTCGTTGGGGGCCGAGTCGCGCAACTCGGCCATGATCGCGCCGATGCGGCTGAGGTCGGTGAAGCGCAGCGAGACCAGCGCGCTCGCGAACGCACCGAAGCGCTCGTCGAAGTCGCGCTGGTGCTGCTCGAGCGTGTGGCCCGCTGCCTTGAGCTCGCCCGCGAGCGCCAAGAAGTCGACCGCGGCCGAGATGCCGTCTTTGTCGCGCACCTTGGCGGGGTCGACGAGGTAGCCGAGCGCCTCTTCGTAGCCGTAGCCCAGCCCGCCGACGCGCGAGATGTACTTGAAGCCCGTGAGGGTGTCGCTGTAGCTGATTCCGTAGGCGGCGGCCACGGCCGAGAGCGCGGGGGACGAGACGAGGGATGCCGCGAACTTCGCCTGCCGCCCCTCCCGCTCGAGGCGCTCCGCGGCCCGCCATCCCAGCAGAGCCCCCACGGCGTTGCCACTCAGCCGCCGCCAGCCGTCGGGCGTTGACGAATCGGGGATGGCCACCGCGAGCCGGTCGGCGTCGGGGTCGTTGGCAATGATGAGCTCGGCACCTGCGGCCCGGGCGGTCGCGAAGGCGAGGTCCATCGCGCCCGGCTCTTCGGGGTTCGGAAAGGCGACGGTCGGAAACGCGCCGTCGGGCTCGATCTGTTCGGCCACGACGGTCGGCTCGCCGAGGCCCGCCTCGCGGAACACGCGCTGCGCGACCTCCCACCCGACGCCGTGCATGGCGGTGTAGACGAAGCTGACGGGCTCGATCACGGCCGACTCGGCCGTGTGCGTCACGAGCGCGGCCGTGCGCGCGATGTAGGCATCGATCACGGACTCGTCGGCCGTCTCGAAGTCGCTCGAGCGCGGCAACTCGCC
>JBDKJR010000042.1:0-3102 GCA_039796515.1 Actinomycetota bacterium | reverse complement strand
ACTTCTGAGCTGGAGACGAGCACGAGACGATCCACGCCGTCAAGCGCGGCATCCAGCGAGGCGTCATCGGTGTAGGCGGCCGAGACGATGCGCACGCCGCGGGCGGCGAGGTCGGCCGCCTTCTCGACCGAGCGGCCACTGCCGACGATCGACGCGGGGTCAACACCGCGCGCCAGCAGGGCCTCGATCGCGAGTCGGCCAAGGTGTCCGGTGGCTCCGGTGATGAGCGTGGTCATGAGGGGGGTTCCTTTCGTGGATGCTGCGCCAACGAACTGCGGCACTCTCGCGTCAACCCGCCGCGAGCCCAATCGCTTCCCAATCGACAGTACCCACTTTTTGGTAAGTACCTCTGCTACCGTGTGCAGATGCCCGACCTCAGCGCGATTCCCGGCGTCACGAGCGGCGTCTTGCCCGCAAAGTGCAACAGCCGCACGGTGCTCGATCACGTCACGAGCACGTGGGGCGTGCTCGTGCTGCTCGCCCTGAGCGCGGGCGACCACCGCTGGAGCGAGCTGCGGCGCGCGATCGAGGGCGTGAGCGAGAAGATGCTCGCGCAAACCCTGCGCACTCTCGTGGCCGACGGCTTCGTCGAGCGCGAGGCCGAGCCGGTCATCCCGCCCCACGTCACCTACCGCCTCACCCCGCGCGGGCGCGAGCTTGCGGCGCACCTGCTGCCCCTCATGGGCTGGATCGCCGCGAAAGCCGACGAGATCGTCGGGGCACCCGCGCGCTGATTCCGTGCGCTGCGACACTCCCGAAGGAGCGCGGTGCTGTGGAATTATCGTCAGCGAACCGCTCGTGCACTGATGCCCCGTTCGAGGAGATCCCATGACCGACCCCGCCGTTTCATCGACTCCCGCCGGGTGGTACCCCGACCCGGCCGGCAGCGCCCAGCGCCGCTGGTGGGATGGCACGCAGTGGACCGACACGCTCGAGACGCCGTACTCGGCGGGTGCCGCTGTGCAAGCGCTCCGGGCTCCCGACGGCACCGACCCCAATACGCCGTGGATCTGGCTCATCGTCTTCTTGCCCATGGTCTCGAGCCTTGGCTTGCTTTTCATCGATTGGTCGGATTACGTCGAGGGCCTGCTCACTGACCCCACGGGCCTCAGCGCCTACAGCTTCTTGCTCTCGCCCGCCTACCTCGTCTCGCTCGTTCTCGGCTGGATTGTCACGGGCCTGCTCATTTGGTTCGCCTACCTCGATTGGCGCGAACTCAAGCAGCGCGGTGTGCCCGAGCCGTTCCACTGGGCGTGGATCTTCCTGATGTTCGTTGTCAGCTACGGCATCTACACGATCGGGCGCGCCGTCGTCGCCAACCGCCGCACGGGCAAAGGGCTCTCGGTCATGTGGGCAACGATCGCCACGTTCGTCGTCTCGTTCATCATCGCGATTGTCGTCACCATCGTGATGACCGTGCAGATCTTTGAGGCCGTCTCGTCGATGACCTTCGCGCCGTGAGTTCTGACGCGATCATCGTCGGCGCGGGCCTCGCGGGCCTCGTCGCCGCCGCCGAGCTCGTGGATGCGGGCAAGCGCGTCACGATCGTCGACCAAGAGCCCGAGGCCACGTTCGGCGGTCAGGCGTGGTGGTCGTTCGGTGGGCTGTTCTTGGTCGACAGCCCCGAGCAGCGGCGGATGGGCATCCGCGACTCGCTCGAACTGGCTCGTCAAGACTGGGCCGGCACGGCGGGCTTCGACCGACCCGAAGACAACCAGGCGCGCGCGTGGGCCGATGCCTATCTCGAGTGGGCCGCCGGCGAGAAGCGCGCGTGGCTCAAGCAGAAGGGCATCGGGCTGTTTCCGGTCGTCGGCTGGGCCGAGCGCGGCGGCGACACGGCCACGCGGCACGGCAACTCGGTGCCGCGCTTTCACATCGTGTGGGGCACGGGCCCGGCGATTCTCGAGCCCTTCGTGGCGACGGTGCGCCGAGGGGTGGATGCCGGCCTCGTCACCCTGCTCTTCCGTCACCGGGTCGACGCGCTGACCGTGACCGACGGTCGCGTGGTCGGCGTGAGTGGCAGCGTGCTCGCCCCCGACTCGGCGGAGCGCGGCGCCCCCTCGAACCGCGACGTCGTGGGTGAGTTCAGCCTCGAGGCGAGCGCGGTCGTCATGGCCACGGGTGGCATCGGCGGCAACCACGACCTCGTACGCGCGGCGTGGCCCGAGCGACTCGGCACGGCTCCGCAGCACATGGTGAGCGGCGTGCCCGCGCACGTCGATGGCCGCGGGCTCGGCATCGCCGAAGCCGCGGGCGCTCGGCTGGTCAACGGTGACCGCATGTGGCACTACGTCGAGGGCATCCAGAACCACTCCCCCGTGTGGCAGAGGCACGGCATTCGCATCTTGCCCGGCCCCTCGAGCCTGTGGCTCGACGCGACCGGTCGCCGCCTGCCGACGCCGCTCTTTCCGGGCTTCGACACGCTCGGTACGCTCGCCCACCTGCGGACGACCGGGTACGACCACAGCTGGTTCGTCACGACGCAGTCGATCATCGAGAAAGAGTTCGCGCTCAGCGGCAGCGAGCAGAACCCCGACCTCACGGGCCGCAGCGTGCGCGAGCTGCTGCGCCAGCGACTCGGCAAGGGCGCGACCGAACCCGTCGAACGCTTCAAGCGCGATGGCGCCGACTTCATCGTCGCGAGCACGGTCGACGAACTCGTCGCGCGCATGGCGGCGCTCGAACCGGATGCCCCGCTCGACACCGCCCGCGTGCGCGACGAAATCGCCGCGCGTGACCGCATGCTCGACAACGAGTTCGGCAAAGACGCCCAGCTCACAGCCATCCGCGGCGCACGGAAGTACCGGGGCGACAAGCTCATCCGCGTCGCGCCCCCGCACCGGCTCACCGACCCGAAGCACGGCCCGCTCATCGCCGTGCGGTTGCACGTGCTCACGCGCAAGAGCCTCGGCGGCGTGCAGACCGACCTCGACTCTCGGGCGCTCGGTGCCGACGGCTCGCCGATTCCCGGCCTCTACGCCGTCGGCGAGACCGCGGGCTTTGGGGGCGGCGGCGTGCACGGCTACCGGTCGCTCGAGGGAACCTTCTTGGGCGGATGCTTGCACACGGGCCTGCGCGCGGGTCGCGCGATTGCGCGGCTCT
>JBDKJR010000041.1:0-10539 GCA_039796515.1 Actinomycetota bacterium | reverse complement strand
CGGGCAAGAAGGGCTGGTAGGTCATGTAGGGCAGCGGGTCGACCATGACGACCTCGGCCTCGCCGCGCCGAAGGTGCTTTTCGAGCTTCAGAGCGGTGTAGAAGCCGGCGTAACCGCCACCGACGATGAGGATTCTGGGCACGGGAAAAGCACTCCTAGGTGGTAGAGGGGTCGCGCATAATCTACTCCGAACGCGTGCGCGTGACGAACCGCAGCACTCCCCCGGCCGCGAGAGTGGCGAGCGCCCCGAGCGTCGCGCCGATGATGACGAGGGCCGAGATGCCCGGTCCGAGCGCGTCGACGCTCGAGCGGAGCATCCCGAACGTCGTTGAGCCCGGCGCGCGCCCCAGTGCCGGACGCGCCGCGGCGAGGGTTGTGACGACGTCGGGAGCATCGGCGCGGCGGTGCAGAGTGATCCACTCGGCGATCGACCCGAGGGGGTTTTCGTCGACCGTGGCAACCTCGGCGCTCACGGCCGCCGCGGCATCGATGAGTCCGTAGCCGTAGTTCGGGTCAGGCACTGTCGAGGTCACGGGCCGGGCCGTGCTGATGATGCGGTTGATGACGCCCGCGGCATCGAGTTCGGGATGCGCGGCACGCACGAGAGCGGCGATACCCGCGACGATCGGCGTCGCCCCGCTCGTGCCCTGCCACGAGGCGTGACCACCCCCGGGTACCGCGCCCACGAGGTTTTCGCTTGGCGCCATGACCCCGATCGTGATGCCTTGCGACGAGGCGTTGTCGCTCGCCCGCCCCGCACGATCGACACCACCGACGGCGAGAACGCCGGGAATCGTGGCGGGTGCCGACACTTGCTCGGTGCCATTGCCGCGGTTGCCCGCCGCGGCGATCACGACGACGTCGTTTTCTTCCGCGTGGAGAAAGGCCTCGTCCCACGATTCGGGCCAGTCGACTTGGTTGCGCGTGAGCGAGAGCGAAATGATGTCGGCCCCGTTGTCGACCGCCCAGATGATGCCCTCGGCCACTTGGTCATCGCCATTGCGTTCGTTCGCCCCGAAAGCGAGCGAGATGCTGAGAATCGACGCCGCGGGGGCCGCACCGATAACCCCCGAGGTCGGCCCACTGCCGCGCCCGGCGACGAGCGAGGCGACCATCGTCGCGTGCGTGATGCCTTGCGGCCCGAGCGGTTGCGTGCCCGTGGAGTTGCCGCGGCCCGAGACGTCGGTGCCGCCGATCACGGCACCCGCGAGGTCGGGGTGGCCCGCATCCACCCCCGAATCGAGAATGGCGATGACGACGCCTTCGCCGCGCGTGACGCTCCACGCCTCACGAATGCCGTAGTCGTCGAGCCAGTACTGCCGGTCACGCACCGAGTCGGCGCGCGCGGCGGGAGCCTGCACGGGCGCGGCAGCGGGGGCAAGCCCCAGCGTCAGCAGCGCCCCCGCGACGAGCGCGGCGGCGAGAGGACGGGCTAGGCGCCGCGCTGATCGGGCGCGCACGCGCACACCTCGGGGCTCCAGCCGCACTCGGCGAGCGCACGGTCTCCGATGGGGTTGAGCCCGGGCCCCGCGGCCAAACTGTGGCCGATGAGGGCGTGCAAACACTTCACGCGCGTCGGCATGCCCCCGGCCGAATAGCCCTCAATCTCGTCGACCTCGAGGATGCCCCCGCGATCAGCGAGGTACGCCTCGTGGGCCGCGAGGTACTGCTGCGCGATCGCGGGATCCACCTCGAGCTCGGCCGCAAGTTCGGCCATGCGACCGTTCGCCTCGAGGTGCGAGGCCGCGATGGTCGCGGCGGGGTGCGTCAAGTAGTACAGCGTCGGAAACGGCGTGCCGTTCGAGAGCCGGGGCTTCGTGGCAACCACGGTGGGAGCGCCGCACACGCAGCGGGCCGCGATGCCGATGACATCGCGAGCCTCGCGCCCCAGTTGCGCGCTGACGATCTCGACGTCTCGCTCGGTGAACGGTGCGAACGGCGGGCGGCTCATTCGGCGCCTCCAAACTCGGGCGAGACCAACTGGTCGGCGGGCAAATCGGTGAGCCCGGCGGTGACGATCGATGAGAGCAGCGCCCGGGTCCAGTCGATGCGGGTGGTTTGAATCTCGGTGCTCACGTCGGTGTTGTCGTCGTCGACCGTCATTCCGTCATCGACCACGAGATAGGTGATGTCGCCCGGGTACACATAGAGCAGTCGATCGCGGGCTTGAGCCTCGATGTATGCCGGGTCTTTCCAGCGATCGATGTCGGTCTGCAACTCGTCGACGACGGCCTGTTGCTCGGCAACCCGCTGCTCGAGCGCGGCGATCTCTTGCTGCTGCTCCACGAGAACGCGCAGCGATGGCGCGAGCACGATGAGGGCACCCACGATGAGCAAGAGCACCGTGACGGTGAAGCCCGACACCTGCAGGTTGCGAAACCACGGGGTGGAGGCGGGCGCGTCGCTCGGCAGTGCCACGGGCACGGTGCGCGTTTGACGGGCCATACGGCCAGCTTAACGGCCGCACCCGCCGAGCCCTCGGGGAGGGCCGGCGGGTGCGGGTGAATCCGGTGCGGCTACGCGCTGAATCGCGGGAAGGCGCCACGCGATGCGTAGACCGCGGCGTCGCCCAGCTCTTCTTCGATGCGCAGCAACTGGTTGTACTTCGCGACGCGCTCGCTCCGGGCGGGAGCGCCCGTCTTGATCTGGCCGCAGTTGGTGGCGACGGCGAGGTCGGCGATCGTCGTGTCTTCGGTCTCACCCGAGCGGTGCGACAGAATCGCGGTGTAGCCGCTGCGCTGCGCGAGCGACACGGCGTCGAGCGTCTCGGTGAGCGTGCCGATCTGGTTGACCTTGACGAGCAGCGAGTTGGCGGTGCCGCGCGTGATGCCATCGGCGAGACGCGTGGGGTTGGTGACGAAGAGGTCGTCACCGACGAGCTGCACCTTCGAGCCAAGCTGCGCGGTGAGGGCTGCCCAACCCTCCCAGTCGTCCTCAGACAGCGGGTCTTCGATCGTCACGAGCGGGTACGACGACACGATGTCGGCGTAGAACGCGGCCATCGACTCGGCCGTGTGGTCGGCACCCTCGAAGCGGTAGACGCCGTTCGAGAAAAACTCGGTCGCGGCCACGTCGAGGCCCAGCGCGATGTCTTTGCCGGGGGTGAAGCCGACCTTCTCGATCGCGGCCATGAGGAAGTCGAGAGCAGCCTTCGAGCTCGCGAGGTCGGGGGCGAAGCCACCCTCGTCGCCGAGGCCCGTGGCGAAGCCGCCGGCCTTGAGCTCGCCCTTGAGGGCGTGGTAAGTCTCAACGCCCCAGCGCAGACCCTCGCTGTAGGTCTCGGCACCGATCGGCAGGATCATGAACTCTTGAATGTCGACGCCCGTGTCGGCGTGCGCGCCACCGTTGATGACGTTCATCATGGGCACCGGCAGCACGTGCGCGTTGGGGCCACCGAGGTAGCGGAACAGCGGAAGGTCGGCCGAGTCAGCCGCAGCCTTCGCGACAGCGAGCGAGACGCCGAGAATGGCGTTGGCGCCGAGCTTCGACTTGTTGTCGGTGCCGTCGGCGGCCTTGAGCTCGGCGTCGATGAGGCGCTGGTCGCTCGCGTCCATGTCTTCGATGGCCGGGCCGAGCACGTCGAGCACCGAGTCAACGGCCTTGAGCACGCCCTTGCCGAGGTAGCGCTTCTTGTCGTCGTCACGCAGCTCGTAGGCCTCGAAGGCTCCAGTGGATGCGCCGGAGGGAACGGCCGCGCGCGAGACGGTTCCGTCGTCGAGCAGCACCTCCACCTCGACGGTCGGGTTGCCACGCGAGTCGAGAATCTCGCGGGCGCCAACGGCCTCAATTGCAGCCATGGGGGTGTCTCCTTCGGTGGTGGTCAGTCGGCTTCGGGATGATCAAGAAGCGGGTTCGAGCCTACGCCAGTCGAGCGCCGTGGCGTCCGCTGGCGTGTCGGCAGCGACGAGGGCGAAGCGCGTGAAGCCCTCGCCGGCCAACTGCTCGAGCGCCGCCTTCATGTTCTTGGGGCGCTTCATGATGCGCACGCGGGCTCCCTCGCTCACGAGGTGCGACTTGAGCGCCATGATGAGGCCGAGGTCAGCATCCGCGTCATAGAGCAAGACTGAGGCACCCGCGCCCTCGTCGGCACCGAGGTCCACGAGGTCGATAAGGCGCTCGAAGCCGAGCGAGAAGCCCGTGGCCGGAACGTCGGCACCGAGAAAGCGACCGATCATGCCGTCGTAACGGCCGCCGCCGCCGAGCGAGTAGCCCAGCTCGGGGTGCGCGACCTCGAAGATCGGGCCCGTGTAGTAGCCCATGCCGCGCACGAGCAGCGGGTCGAACTGCAGGGCGACTGTGGGAACGGCTGAGCGGATGGCGAGCAAGTCGCGCGCAGCCTCGGTGCTCGCAAAGGCGGAGCCCTCGAGCATGGCCCACGAGTCGTCGATGCTCGCCTCGAGGTTGACCCACGCGAGCATCGCGGCGGGGTCGGAAATGCCCAGCGCCTCGAGCTCGGCAATGACGGCCTCGAGCCCAATCTTGTCGAGCTTGTCGAGCGTGATGAGCGCCGCGGGCCGCAGCGACTCGGCGACCCCGTGGGCCTGCAGCCACTCGGTCAGCAGCCGTCGATCATTGAGACGGATGCTGCACCCCGGCACCCCGAGCGCGTCGAGTGCCGCGGCCGTTGCGGTGATGAGCTCGACTTCGGCCACGATGCCCGGCTCACCGATGATGTCGATGTCGCACTGCACGAATTGGCGATACCGGCCTTTTTGCGGGCGCTCCGCACGCCACACGGGCGCCACTTGGATCGCGCGAAACACACTCGGCAGCTGACCGCGGTTGCTCGCGTAGAAGCGCGCGAGGGGCACCGTGAGGTCGAACCGCAGACCGAGGTCGGCGAGCTCGAGGGGGGTCGCGGCGGCGCGCAGGTCATCCGTCGTCAGTCCGCGCTTCATGACGGCGTAGGCGAGCTTCTCGTTGTCGCCGCCGAGGCCCGAGAACAGGCGCGCGGCGTCTTCGACCACGGGGGTCTCGATCTCATCGAAGCCATGGGCGCGGTAGACCGAACGAATGCGGGCGAGCACGCGTTCACGCGTGGCCTTCTCGGCGGGCAAGATGTCGCGCATCCCCCGCGGGGGCGTCACAGGAGAGGCCATGACCTCGATTCTGTCACGCACCGCTCGCCCCGGCCGGTCGGCCGGGTGAGCGAACTCAGGCGACGCGGCTGCCCGTCGGGAGGGTGCCCGCGGGCGTGCGCGTGCGCGCGATTGCTCCGGCGAGAGCCGCTGCCGCGAGCACGACATGAATCAGCAGGCCGACGAACCAGCTCGGCACGGTTCGATCGAAGATCTGCCGGGGCGTCTCGTAGGAATACGCACCGTTCGTGTCGCCTTCCTTCGCAGCCGCACACTCGTCGGTCACCGAGTTGAGCTCGGGCGACACTTGCGCTGACCGAACTCCGAGAGCGATCGCTCCGAAGAGGTCTTGCGGGTTGCCGTACGAATCGAACGAGGTCGGCGCAGCATCCGCCAAGACGATGTAGGGGTTGGCCGCGAGAATGCCCCACACGTAGTCGAAGCGCGGAACCGGGTAGGTGTTGACCTCGGGCTCAAGACACACGATGTTTTCGGGGTACCCGGTCACCGGGTCGAAGTCGCCGCCCACCGAATAGTCGATGCCAATGTAGGTCTGGGTCTGCTGTGACTGAAACGCGAGCCCGCCGAGCGTGAAGGCGATGAGCGTGCCGATGCTGAGCGCGGCGACCACGAGGTAGGTCGTGACGACCGAGAACAGTGGCCGCGTGATCAGACCCGACAGGCCGACGCCGACGGCAGCGACAACGCCGAGCTCGAGAACCAGCACGCCGAGCGAGGCGGCGAGGGTGTCGCCGGGCACTCCCCCGGCGATGAGCGTGAACAGCAACGCGGGTAGCGAGGCCACGAGGAAGGTCAGCGCAACCGTCCACGCGGCGAGAAACTTGCCGAGCACGATCTGGCCCGAGGTCGCGAGCGTCACTTGCGTGGTTGCGAGCGTGCCGGCATCGCGGTCGCCATTGATGGCCGCGCCGCTAATGGCGGGCGTGACGAGCGTTCCGACGAGCAAAACGAAGAAGATGATCGTCGAGTACACGCCCGCGCTGTCGGCGACACTGCCGCCGAAGGCTGTGATCGAGAACCACAGCAAGGCCGTCACGATGCCGACGAGCACGAAGACCACACTCACAAGCACGAGCCAGGCGACCGAGCGGATGCGCTGCTGCAGTTCGAGCTGAACGATCGTGCCGAGCGTGTCGAAGTACCGGGTCATCGGGGGCCTCCCTCGGTCGTGGTGCGCGAGAGATCGAGGAAGGTGTGTTCGAAGTCGCCGACGGCCGGGCCGAAGGCGCTGATGGCGACGCCCGCGCCGACGAGCTTCGCCAGCAATTGGGCCGCCTCGGCCTCGCCGGCGACCGACACGGCGGTGCCGAGATGGTCGGGTGGTGAGGCTGCAATGCGCAGCTTCTTGAGCGCTGCGGCGAGTGCGGCCGGGTCGACAGCGCGAATGCGCCAGTCGCGGGATTGTGCACGGCTCGCCTCGATGCGCTCGTCAGACGCCGTGACGCCGCGCTCAAGGTACACGGCAGAGTCGGCCATCTCGTCAAGTTCGGCGAGCACGTGACTCGACACGAGCACGGCGACACCCTCGCTCGCGAGGCGCCGCACGAGGGTGCGCAGTTCGACACGAGCGGCGGGGTCGAGGCCCGACGCCGGTTCGTCGAGCAGCAGCACGCTCGGCTCGTGCACGAGAGCCCGCGCCAGGCTCAATCGCTGCTTTTGGCCGCGGCTCAGAACACGCGTCGGTTGCTCGGCGAGCTCATCGAGCCCCACGAGCTCGATGAGCTGCTGAGCGCGCTCGCGCGATTGGGTCTGCGTGCGCTCATACAAGCGACCGGTGATCTCCAAAGTGCGGCGCACACTGATGGTTCCCCACGAGCCCAAGACGTCGGGCATCCACCCCATGGCGCTGCGCACCGCGCGGGGGTCAGACACCGGATCGTGGCCCGCGATGCGAATGGTGCCCGAGTCGGGCCGCAACAGCGTCGCGAGCATGAGCATGAGGGTGGTCTTGCCCGAGCCGTTCGGGCCGATGAGGGCCGTGACCGACCCGGCATTAACCGTGAAGCTCGCATCGCGCACGGCGTGAACATCGCCAAACGACCGTGCCACGCTCTCGACTTCGATCACCGCTGAAGCGCTCATGACGGTCAGTCAAGCAGTTCCCGTCAAAGAACGGGCTGAGCGGTCCCCGATTCGGCATCGCGGATGCTCTGCTCCAGCCCCCGCACCGCCACCCGCATCGCGCGCTCGCTGTCGAGCCCCGCGGCGCGCGCCTGGGCGACGAGAGCGAGCAGCTGCTGCCCGAGTGCGGCCTCGTCAGTCACCGGCCCCTCGACGGCGGACGGAGCCGCGATGCCGAGCCCCTCGGCTTTGCCGAGCACCTTGTCGGCGCGCTGCAGAGCGGGCAACCCCGAGGCGACGCCGTCGAGCACCGAGGTGCGGGCGGGCTTCTCTTGACGCTTCCACGTCTCCCAGTTGGCGGCGACCGCGTCGGCCGTGTCGGCAACGACGGTGCCGAAAACGTGGGGATGCCGACCGACCATTTTCGCGGTCGATCGTGCCGCGACATCCTCAATCGTGAACGCGTTCTCTGAGCGGGCGGCGGCGATGTCGGCGTGAAACAGCACTTGGTAGAGCACGTCGCCGAGCTCTTCGAGAACGTCGTCGGGCGTGCCGTGCTCGATCGCGTCGATGAGCTCGTGCGCTTCTTCGACGAGATAGCGCGTCAAGCTCTCATGCGTCTGCTCGGCATCCCACGCGCAGCCGCCGGGGGCGCGCAAGTAGGCGAGCACCGCGATGAGCTGGTCGAGCGGGGGGTGCGGCTCGGCGGCGGGGAGCGCGGCAGGTGCGGCAGCGGGCTCGGTCATGACTCCATCATGGCCCGACGCGAGCGACGGTCGTCGGGCATTGCGGTCGCGAGCACAGCCGTGACGACCGCGCACAGCAGGGCGCCGACGAAGACCGCTTGCGAGGCCGGGATGATCGCCACGGGGTCGACCACTCCTTCGAGTCCACCCGTTCCGCCCGCGGCGCGGTAAATCATGTTGGCGAGTGCCCCGAAAATGGCGACGGCCACGGCCTGACCCACGGCCCGCGCGAAGAGGTTGGTGCCCGTGACGACTCCCCGCTCGTTCCACTCGACGCTCGCTTGCGCGGCGATGAGGGACGGCGTGGCGACGAGCCCCAAGCCGAGGCCCGTGATGAGGCACGCGATCGCGGCAATCGCGACCGAGGGTGTGCTCGCGAACGCCGCGAGCAACCCGGTTCCCGCGAGCACGAGCACCATACCAATGAGCACCGTGACCCTGAAGCCGAGCGTGAGATACAAGCGGCCCGAGAGCGAGGCCGAGATGGGCCACCCGATCGTGAGCGCCGCGAGCGCGAGGCCTGCAATGAGCGGAGAGACACCGAGCGCGGCCTCGAGCGTCACGGGCACATACGAGGCAAGGCCGATGAGAATCGCCCCCACCCCGACCGAGACGAGCGTCGTCGTGAGCAGCAGGCGCCGCGAGAAGACCCAGCCGGGCAGAATCGGCTCGGCCGCGCGGCGCTCGGCGAGCACGAAGGCGAGCAACAGGGCGCCGCCGAATCCGAAAGCGATGGCACTCTGCCATGAGCCCCACGGCCAACTCACGCCTCCCTGCAGCACCCCGACGAGCAGCAACCCGAGAGAGCCCGTGAGCAAGAGCGCGCCGAGCACGTCGACCTTGTGTGGGCGGTGTTCGACGGTTTCGTGCAGGGAGCGGATGAGCATCCACCCCGCCAAGAGGCACAGGGGAATGTTGATGAAGAAGATCCAGCGCCAGGCGTCGAGCTCGGCAAACAGGCCGCCGAGCGTCGGGCCGATGACGGCGGATGCCGCCCACACGCTCGCGATATAGCCCTGCACTTTGGCGCGTTCTTCGACCGAGTAGATGTCGCCCGCGATCGTTATGGCCATGGGCCCGATGGCACCGGCCCCAATGCCCTGCACGGCGCGGAAGGCGATGAGGGCGGGCATGCTCCAGGCGAGGCCGCACAGAATCGAGCCGATGAGGAACAGTCCGATGCCGATGAGAATGATCGGCTTGCGGCCCACCATGTCGCTGAACTTGGCGAAGAGCGGCGTCGAGACGGCTTGCGCGAGAAGGTAGATCGAGAACAGCCACGGAAAGAGCTCGAACGACCCGAGCTCGGCCACGAGCGTCGGCACCGCGGTCGACAGAATCGTCGCGTCGATGGCCACGAGCCCCGTCGTGACCATGATCGCGAGCAGAATGGGGCCGCGTTCAGAGCGCAGGCCAATAGCGGCAGTCGAGGTCACGTCTGCGACCATAACCCCATGCTCCCGGAACTCGGCTGGATGCCACGCCTCGCGGCAGCCCTGCTTGCGATCGGGTTGCTCACGTTGTTTGTCGTGCGAGCCGTGCGCAAAGACCAGCGCGAGTTCCAGCGCTTTCGCCGCTACCGCTCGACAGCACGGCGGCAAGCGATGATGCGGCGCTGGCTCGTCGAGTCTCTTGTTGTCTTCGGCGGCTCAGCGGTGATCGTGCTGCTGCTGACCTGGGCTGTCGTCGCCCCCTTGTTGAGCGCCGCCCAGGCCGTGCCGTCGATCGCGTGGCTGCGGGATGCCCTCGCCGGCGGCCTCGGAATCGGCCTGCTGATCGGCGCCGGCCTGGGGCTCGTGCTGCTCACCGGGGTCGGCGTGCGTAGCGCTCGCCGCGAGGGTGGCGTCATCATGCTCGGCGATATCGCGGCGCTCTTGCCGCGCAACCGCCCCGAGCTCGGGTGGGGAGCTGCCCTCTCGGTCAATGCGGGCATCGTCGAAGAGTTGCTCTTTCGCCTCGCGCTGCCCGCCCTGCTCGTGATCGTCACGGGCGAACCCGTGAGCGCCTTTCTGATCGCCGCCCTCGTGTTCGGAGCCCTGCACGCCTACCAAGGCTGGGTCGGAGTGCTCGCGACGACCCTCGTCGGACTGCTCTTCACCCTGCTCTACGTCGCGAGCGGCAGCATCGCGCTCGCAATGCTCGTGCACGCACTCTTCGATCTGCGCACGCTCGTCGTCATTCCCGTCGCGGTGTATCGCGTGCACGAGGTGCCGGGCACCGTGCGGTTTCCGAAGCCGCTCGCCGTCGCGACACCGCTTTCTGCCGAGGAGTCGACACCTGGGTAATCGCGAAAGTCTACTCATCGCGACACCCTGATAATCGCGACACCCTCAGCCCACCGTCGGTGCCGGTCGGCGATCGTGTTCGTGGTCGTGTCGGCGGTCGTGTCGGCGGTCGTGTTCGTGGTCGTGTTCGTCGTCGTGGTCGTGTTCGTCGTCGGGTTCGTGTTCGTCGTCGTGTGGAGAGGTTTGCTTTGCCTCGTCTCGCGACTGACAGCACCTGCACCCACCGCGTTCTGAACACTCCCGAATCGCAGGAAGAAGAAGAGCAAAGTCGGCGAGACTTCCTGCGATTCGGGAGTGTCGGGGCTCATCGGAGCGAGACAATTCGTTGCGGCGGCGAGAGATCGGAAG
>JBDKJR010000040.1:0-3399 GCA_039796515.1 Actinomycetota bacterium | reverse complement strand
GCGGCCCTGCACCGTGGCATCCACATTGATGCGCCAGATGCAGCTGCGAAACTCTGGCTTCGGGTTCTCGGCATCAAAGTTGCCGCGAATGAAGCCCACGACGTCATCACCGTCGAGCACGACGCGCGCCCACGTGGTCGTGGGGTTGACGTAGGCATCGGCGGCCGAGTACGACACGGGCGTGACGAACTGTTCTTGCCCAGGCCGAAGGGTCAGGCGGTTCGCCGCCACGATGGTCTTGGCCGAGAGCTCTTCGAGTCTTAAGGTCCCCATGGAGACCAGGGTAGACGGTGCCCCCGATCTCGGGGGCGCGCATCTATCTCGACATCGAGACAACGATGCCGAACCGGTAGGCTGACCCGCGGTACATCACTGACGGAAAGGCACCACTCGTGGAGAAGATCAAGGTCGAAGGAACCGTCGTCGAGCTCGATGGCGACGAGATGACGCGCATCATTTGGCAGTTCATCAAAGACCGCCTCATCCACCCCTACCTCGACGTCACGCTCGAGTACTACGACCTCGGAATTGAGCACCGCGATGCCACGAACGATCAGGTGACCATCGACGCGGCGCACGCCATCATCAAGCACGGCGTGGGCGTCAAGTGCGCCACCATCACGCCCGATGAGGCCCGCGTGAAAGAGTTCGGCCTCAAGCAAATGTGGAAAAGCCCGAACGGCACGATTCGCAACATCATCGGCGGCGTGATCTTCCGTGAGCCCATCGTGATCTCGAACATCCCGCGCCTCGTGCCCGGCTGGAACAAGCCCATCATCATCGGCCGTCACGCCTTCGGTGACCAGTACCGCGCGACGGACTTCCGCTTCGAGGGCAAGGGCACGCTCACGGTCGAGTTCACCCCCGAAGACGGTTCAGAGCCCCTGAAGTTTGAGGTGTACCAGTCGCCCGGCAGCGGCGTTGCCCAGGTGCAGTACAACCTCGACGAGTCGATTCGCGACTTCGCCCGGGCCTCGCTCAACTACGGCCTCGCTCGCAACTACCCCGTGTACCTCTCGACCAAAAACACGATTCTCAAGGCGTACGACGGTCGCTTCAAGGATCTCTTTGAAGAGGTCTTCGAGGCCGAGTTCAAGAGCCAGTTTGAGGCCGCGGGCATCACCTACGAGCACCGCCTCATCGACGACATGGTCGCATCGGCTATGAAGTGGGAGGGCGGCTACGTCTGGGCTTGCAAGAACTACGACGGCGACGTGCAGAGCGACACCGTGGCGCAGGGGTACGGTTCGCTCGGTCTCATGACAAGCGTGCTCACGAGCCCCGACGGCAAGGTGGTCGAGGCCGAAGCAGCACACGGCACGGTCACGCGCCACTACCGCATGCACCAGCAGGGCAAGCCCACCTCGACCAACCCGATCGCGTCGATCTTCGCGTGGACGCGTGGCCTCATGCACCGCGGAAAGCTCGACGGCAACCAGGCGCTCATCACCTTCGCCGAGACCCTCGAAGACGTCGTCATCACGACGGTCGAGAGCGGCAAGATGACGAAAGACCTCGCCATTCTCATCAGCCCCGAGCAGCCGTTCCAGACGACGGAAGACTTCTTGGCTGCGATCGACGAGAACCTGAAGGCGCGCTTGGCCTAGGGTCGCGCCGATTCACCGGATGCCCGGGGCCACGTGCCTCGGGCATCCGTCGTCTGCGCTGCCGTCAGTCGCCAGGCCTAACGGCACTGGCGACCGCCAGGGTGGGGGAGTAGATCTAGAGTCGTGACCCGACTCTTCGCGCTCGTTCGCTGCTTTCCGCTCGTGGCCGTAACGATCGCGGTGGGGATCGTGGCTGGTGCGCTCGTGGCTGCGGGGCTCGAGCCCGCGGCGCGCTGGGTCATCTCGCTCTACGCGCTCGCCATCGCCGCCGTCGAGGCCGTGCGAATGATCCGTGGGCTGCTCTCGAAGCAGTTTGGTCTCGACATTCTTGCCGTCACAGCCATCGTCAGCACGATCGTTGTCGGCGAGTACTGGGCGAGCCTGCTGATCGTGCTCATGCTGACGGGCGGCGAAGCGCTGGAGGTTGCCGCCGCGGGCCGCGCCCAGCGCGAGCTGCGGTCGCTGCTCGACCGCGTGCCCCAGCTGGCGCACCGCATCGAGGCCAACGGCGACGTGCGTGACATTCCCGCCGATGAGGTGCGTGTGGGCGACCGACTGCTCGTGCGCCCCGCCGAGATCGTGGCGGTGGATGCCGAGCTCGCCAGCGAGCTCGGGGCATTCGACGAGTCAACGCTCACGGGCGAGAGTCTGCCCGTCGAGAAGGTCGCGGGCGACTCGGTGCTGAGTGGTTCGGTTAATGGGCCGGTGGCCGTCGAGGTGATCGCGAAGGCGCTCGCTGCTGACTCGCAGTACCAACGCATCGTCGAACTCGTGCGCGAGGCAACGAGCAGCAAAGCGCCGATCGTGCGCCTGGCCGACCGCTATGCCTTGCCGTTCACCGCCGTCTCGCTCGCGATCGCCGGCATCGCGTGGGCCCTCAGCGGCGACCCCGTGCGCTTTGCTGAAGTGCTCGTCGTCGCGACTCCGTGCCCTCTGCTCATCGCCGCGCCTGTTGCCTTTATGGGGGGCATGAGTAGCGCGGCAAAGCGCGGCATCGTCATGAAGAACGCGGGCTCGCTCGAGAAACTCGCTCGCGCCCGCACGGTCGCCTTCGACAAGACGGGCACCCTCACGGTGGGGCGGCCTGACGTCGTCGGCGCGCACGCCGAGCCGGGATTCACCGAAACAGAGCTCGTGCAACTCGTCGGGTCAGCCGAGCGCTACTCCTCGCACGTGCTCGCCGAGTCGCTGCAGCGCGCCGCCCTCGACCGTGGCCTGCCGCTGCTCGACTCAGCCGACGCTCGTGACATCGCCGCTCACGGAGTGATCGCGACAATCGATCGTCGTGAGGTCGTCGTGGGCAAGCCGACCTTTGTGGCCGAGCACGCTCCCGACCTCGTGCGTCGAGCAGGAGCGAGCGGCGAGGCTGTCATCTACGCGGCGATCGACGGGCGCTTCGCCGGCGTCGTGGTGCTGCGGGATGCCGTGCGCACCGATGCCGCCGACACTCTCGCCGCCCTTCGCGCCCTCGGAGTCACCCGCACCCTCATGGTCACGGGCGACGTGGCTGCGACGGCCGAACCCATCGCCGCGGGCCTCGGCATCACCGAGGTGCACGCGGAGTGCCTCCCCGACGACAAAGTGCGCATCATCCGCGAAGCGCAGCCGCGGCTCGTCGTCATGGTGGGCGATGGCGTGAACGATGCGCCCGTGCTGGCCGTGAGCGACGTGGGCATTGCGATGGGCGCGAAAGGCTCGACGGCAGCGAGCGAATCGGCCGATGTCGTCATCCTTCTCGACGACGTCGCACGCGTTGCGCGGGCCGTCGCGATCGGGCAGCGCACCGTGCGTA
>JBDKJR010000039.1:0-3091 GCA_039796515.1 Actinomycetota bacterium | reverse complement strand
GCGAGCGCGCGCGCATCGGTATGGCTAACGGTGAAGAGAAGTACCTTCCGCAGCGCGACCGCGGGCCGCAGAAGCGCTGGGTGCGCGACTATGTTGACGCGCGCATCAGCATTGGTGAGTTCCTGATTCCGGTGATGTTCATCGTCATCATCCTCACCTTCTTGCCCTCGGTTGAGGCCCAAACGATTTCGATTCTCGGTCTCTGGGCCTACTTCCTGGTCGCCGTGCTCGACTCGACGCTCGTGGGCTTCCTCGTGCGCCGCAAACTTGCCAAGAAGTTTGGCGCCGACAAGGTCGAGAAGGTGCGCTGGTACGCCGCGATGCGTTCCCTCCAGCTGCGTGCCTTGCGCCTGCCGAAGCCCCAGGTCAAGCGCGGGCAGTTCCCCGAGTAACGCCCTAGGCGGCGGGGCGCGAGAGACCGCGCGTGATCTGGCGCGCCCACCACGGGCCGCGATACAAGAACGCGGTGTAGCCCTGCACGAGTGTCGCCCCCGCCGCGAGCCGCTCGGCAGCGTCGGCAGCCGTGTCGATGCCGCCCACGGCGAACACGCAAAACTCAGCGGGAACCCCGGCACGCACGCGCCGCAGCACCTCGAGCGACCGTTCGCGCAGCGGGGCGCCACTGAGCCCGCCGGCACCAGCGGCCGCCACCGTCGCGGCATCGGTCACAAGGTTTTCGCGCCCGATCGTCGTGTTTGTCGCAATGATTCCCGCGAGCCCAAGCTCAACGGCGAGTGCGCACACCGCGTCGATGGCTTCGTCGTCGAGGTCGGGCGCGATCTTCACGAGCACCGGGGTCTCCCCCGCCTCCTCCAGCACCGCGGCGAGCAGCGGGCGCAGCAGGGCCTCGTCTTGCAGGCCACGGAGTCCGGGAGTGTTGGGTGAGCTCACGTTGACGGCGAGGTAGTCGGCGACGGGAGCGAGCAGGCGTGCGGATGCGCTGTAGTCGACCACCGCATCCTCGACCGCGACCACCCGGCTCTTGCCGATGTTGGCGCCAATGATGGGCCGGTGACGGCGCCGACGCTCGCGCGCGACGCGCTCCGCTGCTGCGGCGGCTCCGCCATTGTTGAAGCCCATGCGGTTGATGACCGCGCGGTCGTCTACCAGTCGAAACAGGCGCGGCCGGGGGTTGCCATCTTGCGCGATCGCCGTGACGGTTCCGATTTCGACGTGGCCGAATCCGAGCGCCCACAAGCCCCGGATGCTCCGCGCATCTTTATCGAACCCCGCAGCCATGCCGAACGGAGACTCGAAGTGCAACCCGAGGGCGTCAACCGCGAGAGCCGGAGCGGGGCGCGTGACGCGACGCACAAGGGCGGTGAGCCCCAGTGCAGGGATTGCTCGAATCACGAGCACCGCGAGGTGATGAGCCCGCTCGGGGTCGATTCGACGCAGCACCGTGCGAAAGAAGAACTCGTACATCGCGGCCCTACTCCGCGTCGGCCGTGGCACCGGCCTGCGAGCGTTCGACCCGCAATTGGGTAATGGCCGACTCGAAGTCGTCGAGGTTTTCGAAGGCCTGGTAGACACTCGCGAAACGCAAGTAGGCGACCTCATCAAGCTGCCGAAGCTCCGGCAGAATCGCGAGCCCAATGTCGTTGGCGTCGAGCTGAGAGGCGCCCGTCGCACGCAGGTTCTCTTCGACCTTCTGCGCCAATTGGGCGAGATCGGCATCGGTCACCGGGCGACCCTGGCACGCCTTGCGCACGCCCAGCACGATCTTTTCGCGAGAGAACGGCTCGACGACACCGCTGCGCTTGATGACCATGAGGCTCGCCGTTTCGGTCGTGCTGAAGCGACGACCGCACTCGGGACACTGCCTGCGGCGGCGGATCGAGAGCCCGTCATCACTCGTGCGCGAGTCGATGACGCGACTGTCGGGATAACGGCAGAAAGGACAGTGCATGGTGCGGCCAGCCTAGACGAAGCGGGCACGCACGGCATCGCCGTGGGCGGGCAGCTGCTCGGCGTCACTGAGGGCTGACACGTGGGCGGCGACCGCCGCGAGGGCATCCCGGTCGTACTCGATGATCTGCTGCGGGCGCAAGAACGTGTAGGCCCCGAGGCCCGAGGCGAATCGCGCTTGGCCTCCCGTCGGCAAGACATGGTTCGAGCCCGCGATGTAGTCACCCAGGCTCACAGGGGTGTGATCGCCGACGAAGATTGCCCCGGCGCTCTCGAGACTCGGCAACAGGGCGTGGGGGTCGGAGACCTGCACTTCGAGGTGCTCGGGGCCGTAGGCGTTACTGAAACGCGCGGCGTCGGCAAGCGAATCAACGAGCACAACGGCCGACTGCGGGCCGCTCAAGGCCGCCGTAACGCGCTCGCGGTGTTCGGTGGCCGCGATGGCGGCGGGCAACGCGGCCTGCACGGCCGCGGCGAGGTCTGCGTCGTCGGTCACCAGCACACTACCCGCGAGCTCGTCGTGTTCGGCCTGGCTGATGAGGTCGGCAACGACATAGTCCGCGCGCGCGGTCGCGTCGGCGATGATGAGAATCTCGGTTGGCCCGGCTTCGCTGTCGATACCGACGATGCCCTTCACAGCGCGTTTGGCCGTCGCGACGAAGTGGTTGCCGGGGCCTGTAATGACCTGCACTGGCTCGAGCCCGAGATCAGCGACGCCATAGGCGAGAGCACCAATCGCGCCCGCTCCCCCCATGGCATAGACCTCATCCACCCCGAGCAGGGCGGCCGCGCCCAGGATCGTCGGGTGCACCGACCCGTCGAATGCCGCTTGCGGGGGCGATGCCAGCGCGATCGAGCCGACCCCCGCGACTTGCGCCGCGACGACGTTCATCACCACGCTCGAGGGATACACGGCCTTGCCACCGGGCACGTACAGCCCCACGCGCGCCACGGGCTGCCAACGCTGCACGATGCGTGCGCCGGGAGCCACCTCGGTCGTCTGCGGAGCAGGAACCTGCGCGGCGGTCGTTCGGCGCACCCGATCGATTGCCTCATCGAGAGCCGCGCGAACGGCCGGATCAAGCGCGGCTTCTGCAGCGCGCAACTGCTCGGGTGTCACCCGTACGGCGGCCGGTCGCACGCGATCGAAGCGCTCGGCCTGGTCAAGGAGCGCCGCGCTGCC
>JBDKJR010000038.1:0-2564 GCA_039796515.1 Actinomycetota bacterium | reverse complement strand
GTCACGCTTGAATACGCGGGCCTCGCGCGTGGCGACGACCCGGGCCTCGAGCGCGCGGTCGCCGACGTGGCCGATGCGCACGCCGAGGCTCTCGGCGCGCCACGGGGCGATTAGCCCAGCTTCGCCTCGATCTGGGTGCGCAGGTCGTCGAACGACGAGATCTGCACGAGTTGGCCGTCGATGAAGAAGCTCGGCGTGCTTTGCAGTCCGAGGCCAATGGCATCGGCCCGGTCAAGCGCAACACGGTCGAGCGTCGCGGGGTCGGCAATCACGCGGTCATACTCGGCGAGGTCGAGCCCGAGTTGATCGGCGATGTCGCGGAAGGTCGCGGCTTGCGAACCCGAGCCGACGCTCCACTGCTGTTGCGTCGCGTAGAGCGCCTCATACATCTCGACCGTGGCGCCCTGGGCTGCGGCGGCTTCGAAGGCGAGCGCCGCATCCACCGCGTGGGGGTGGATGCTCGTGAGCGGGAAATTGCGCACGATGATCGCGACCCGATCACCGTATTCGGCCTTCAGTTGTGACACGGCGACCGAGGCTGCGGCGCACGCCGGGCACTGGAAGTCGAGGAACTCCACGAGGGTGACCTCGGGTTCGGCGGGCGTCGTCAGGGCGAGTGAGTCGGCGCGCTGAACCTGGGCCTCGCCGCTCGCGGTGGGCTCGGGCAGGGCATCCGTGCCTGGAGTCTGCAGGGTAGTGATGAGAATCGCGGTGATCGCGGCGAGAAACAGCACAACGACGCCCACGGCAATGAGTTGCGCGGTGCGTGGCGACATCGCCTTTTTGGCGGGCTTCTTCGCCGGTTTGGTGGGCGCGGTGGCAGGCGTCGTGCGAGGCATGCATCAAGCCTGTCAGCGATGCCTTGACGGGAGCAGGGCCAAAGGGCCCGTCTTGCGGCACCCGATAGACCGTGCTCTCAGCAAGGCGCGCGTAGTCTGAACTCGCTATGGAGAACTTTGCCGCGGTCTCACTCGTCGCCATTTACTCGGCCATGGGCGTTTACACGCTCGCGTTCATCTTCTTCACGCTCGACCTCGCCAAACGCAGTGCTGCCCGACCCGCGCCGGCTGTCGTGGGCGCGACGGTGAACGAGTCGTCCGCATCCGTCGCCGCATCGTCGGGTTCGAGCGTGGCGACCGCGGTGCGTCCGTCGACGGATGCTGCTCCCGCGTTGGGCGCAACGCGCTTCCAGCGCATCGCCTTCGCGCTCGCCGTGCTCGGCTGGCTACTGCACTTCGGGGGCACCGTGTTGCGCGGCCTCGCCGCCGGGCGTGTGCCGTGGGCCAACATGTTCGAATTCGGACTCACCGCCACCGCCATCGGCATGGGCGTCTTTCTGCTGGCCCAGTTCTGGAAAGACCTGAAGTTTCTCGGCGCCTACATCACGGGCTTCACGCTGCTCTCGCTCGGCATTGTGACGGTCAACTTCTACGTCGATGTCGTTCCGCTGCCGCCGGCACTGCAGTCGGCCTGGCTCGTCATTCACGTGTTTGTCGCCTCGCTCGCGACGGGCTTCTTCGCCATCGGAGCGGGTCTGTCGATCATGCAGTTGCTGAGTGCTCGCCGCGCGGCACGCCAGGCCGAGGGCCTGAGTTTTCTCGACACGCTTCCGGGCGCGACGACGCTCGAGTCGCTTGCCTATCGCGTCAACGTCGTGGGCTTCGTCTTCTGGACCTTCACGCTTATCGCCGGCGCCATCTGGGCCGAGCGCGCGTGGGGCCGCTATTGGGGCTGGGACACCAAAGAGGTCTGGACCTTCATCATCTGGACGCTCTTCGCCGGCTACATTCACGCTCGCGCGACGCGCGGGTGGCGCGGGGAGCGCTCGGCCTGGCTCGCGATCATCGGCTTCTCGGCCGTGATCTTCAACTACACGATCGTCAACCTCTTCTTCAAGGGGTTGCACTCGTATTCGGGCCTGTAGGCCTGTCTACCCGAGATCGCGGAAGCGGGCTCTCACCGGCGGGTTACTCCGCGGGGATGAGCTGCACCGGCACGCGGCCGAAACCGTTGTCGAAGCTGATGAGAGGCCCCGTGGGCGTGCACTCGTAGTCGCCGCCGTTGATGGGTGCTCCCAGAAGGGCGTCGCCGAAGATCGCTGAGGCGTCTTGGCTGACCCCGCCCACGACATAGTCATAGGTCACGTCGACCGACTCGTTCGTGGTCGTGACCGTGGTCGAGTCGGCGATGTAGCCACCCGAAATGGTGCCCGCGAGAGTGGCGACGCCTTCGGTGGCGGGCGTCGAGATCGTGAGCGTGAGGTCGGGCTCATAGGCGAATACCGAACCGTCAAAGCTCAATCCCGTGTCGCCCTCGACGACAAACGACACCGCGCCGTCGGTCGCGTCGCGCACCGAGTCGTAGAAGACCTGCAGTTCGTCTTGCGTGATCGTCCAGTCGCCCACGAGGCACTGCGGTGGCTCGAGGCTCAGCGCTTCAGCCGAGGGAGACTCGGCGTCAGGGCCGGCGACGGGGGTGGTGGTGCCCGTGGGGGCGCAGCCGGCGAGAGTCAGCACGGCGATCACGGGCACGGTCAGAGCGAGCAATGCGCGGTTCATGTGAGC
>JBDKJR010000037.1:0-2534 GCA_039796515.1 Actinomycetota bacterium | reverse complement strand
ATCGGTCGGCAGCCCGCTCAACACGAGGGCCGTGAGCACGGCGCTCGGCCCGGGCAACGCGGTAACGGCGACACCTGCGGCGATCGCGGTTTCGACGAGCACGAAGCCAGGGTCGCTCACCGAGGGCATGCCGGCATCGGTCAACACGAGCACATCAGTTTCGCGCGCGAGCTCGACGAGCTCCGCGGACTTCTCCCGCTCGTTGTGTTCGTGCAGGGGCATGAGCTGCGGACGGTTCTCGACGCCGAGCGCGCGCATGAGGTGCACGGCCGTGCGAGTGTCTTCGGCCACGATGACCGTCGCCGACTCGAGAGCCTCGACCAGCCGCCGACTGGCGTCGCCGAGATTGCCAATGGGCGTCGCGGCGATAACGATCATGCGCCCATCCTCCCACCGGGCCCGCCCCGTACCGGCCCGCGTGCCCCGCCTGCCCCGCGCCGGGTCTCACCCATCCGCTTACGGCTGGGCGCCGGGTCTCACCCATCCTCGTACGACGGAGCGCCGGGTCTCACCCATCCTCGTACGACGGAACGCCAGGTCCTACCGATCCTCGCGCGGCGGCGCGCCCGCCCTGGCACGACGGCACACCGTTCACCCCTGCCAGTCACCCGTCATGACTCGCCCCTGCCTTCTCGAACTCGGTCGCTCCCCGGGCCAGTTTTCCTCGAGACGCTTCCACGGAATCGGAACTCTACGAGACAACCTCACGAAGTTCCGATTCCGTGGAAGCGGCTAGAAAGACATGAGTGCGTGTCGAGGCGCCGTGCCGGAGCTGCGCACACAGGACGCAGAGACGCACAGGCAGAAGGAGCGCGGGGAAGCCGAGTCAGGGGGCCCGGCGAAGCAGAGGCGGAGGGCGCGGTGCGACGGGCGCAGTGCGAAGCGAGGCGGGGCGAGCGCGGCGTGGGGCGGGGCGAGGCGAGGCGGGCGCTGGGCGGATGCTCCGCCTACGATGAACGCGTGAACGAAGCTCGGCAGCGCGTGCTGCAGGTTGCCGTGCCCGCGGCCGTGCTGGGCGTCGCCGCAGCGGCGCGGCTCATCGGCATTGAGCATCCCGGCGAGCTCGTCTTCGACGAGACGTATTACGTGAAAGACGCCGAATCGCTGCGGCAGCTCGGCTATGAAGGCCGCTGGCCCGAGGGCGCGAACGAGTTGTGGGCGGCGGGCACGCCGGGCAGTCCGAGCGAACTCGCGTCATTCATCGCGCATCCCCCGCTCGGCAAGTGGATCATCGCCCTCGGCCTCGGCGCGCTCGGCCCCGAGAACTCGGCCAGCTGGCGACTCGGCACCGCCGTCGCAGGCGTCGTGCTCGTTGGGCTCGTTATGGTGCTCGCCCACCTGCTGTTCTCGCGCCTCGTGCTCACGGGCATCGCGGGCCTGCTCATCGCGATCGACGGCAACGCCATCGTCATGAGTCGGGTGGCCCTGCTCGACGGCATTCTCGCCCTCCTCATCGTGCTCGCCGTCATCTTCGTCGTGCTCGACCGACGAGACGTGCGCCGCTCGCTCGAGGCGTGGCTCGCCGAGCGACGCGCATCCGACCCGCCGCGAACGACCGATTGGGGGCCGGCGTTGTGGGCGCGCCCGTGGCTCTTCGCCGCGGGCCTCACGTTCGGTCTCGCGACGGGCGTCAAGTGGAGCGCGCTCTATCTGCTCGCCGCCTTCGCCGTGCTGACGGTCATCGCCGATGCGATCGAGCGTCGTCGCGCGGGTGTTGCGATGTGGGCCAGCGGAACCCTGTTGCGGCAAGCGCCCATCTCGTTTGTTCTCTTGATCCCCGGCGCGCTGGCCGTGCACCTGCTCACCTGGTGGGGCTGGTTTGTGACGAGCGGGGGCTACGGGCGCGACCGTGAGGTGACCGACGAGAACCGGTTGCAGGGCATCCTGGGCAGCCTGCCCGATGCCCTGCAGAACTGGTGGGAGTACCAGACCGCCATCTACGGCTACCACGTCAACGAGTCGAGCCCGCACAACTACGAGGCTCCCGCGATCGGGTGGCCGCTGCTATTGCGGCCGACCTATATGCACTACAACGACCTGGGCAACGGCACGGCCGAGGCCATCACGGGCATCCCGAACCCCTTCATCTGGTGGGGATCAGTCGCCGCGGTCATCACGATCATCGCGCTCCTGATCGCGGTCGCGATTCGACGGATGCGCGGCCTCACCGGCCCCGTCCTCCCCGCAGACGGCTGGGCCATCGCCGTCGTGCTCACCGGGGTGTTCGCCGGCTGGCTGCCGTGGCTGCTCTACCCCGAGCGCACAATGTTCTTCTTCTACACGATCGTCATCACGCCGTTTCTCGTGCTCGCGCTCACGATGCTGCTCGGCCGCGTGCTCGGTGCGCCCGATGCCCCCGCCCCGCGTCGAGCGCTCGGCGGCACCATCGTGCTGCTGCTCGTGTTGTTCGTGCTCGCGGTGAGTGCGTTCTTCGTGCCGCTGTGGACGGGCATCCCGACCCCCATCGACCTCATCCAGCTGCGGTACTGGCTGCCGACGTGGATCTAGGCGCGTGAACAGAGGGGTCCACGGGA
>JBDKJR010000036.1:0-3149 GCA_039796515.1 Actinomycetota bacterium | reverse complement strand
TGCTCAACGTGATCCGCGCGGCAAAAGCCAAGGGTCTCGGTGTCATCTTCATCTCGCACACCCTGCCGCTCGTTCTTGACGTGACCGACCGCATCGTGGTGCTGCGCCTCGGGCGCATCGTTCGTGACGCTCCGACGTCAGAGTTCACTCCCGACTCTCTCATCGCCGCGATCACCGGCTCGGCCGACGCCGAGCCGACAACGGAAGCGTGACCGAAGCCACCACGTCGCGCGACTCGCCGATGACCCGCGTGGGTGTCATCGGCGAGTCGATCGTCGACATTGTTCGCTCGGGCGACTCTGTCGTCGAACACGCGGGCGGTAGCCCGCTCAACGTCGCCGTCGGGGCCGCGCGCCTCGGCCTCGCGGTCGATGTGGTGACCTATCTCGGTGAGGATGCTCACGGCACGTGGCTGCGCTCCCACCTCGAGGCGAGTGGAGTGCAGAGAGTGCACTCCGCGACCGGCATCGGTCGTGCGACGTCGACAGCTCAGGTGACGCTCGACGCCGAAGGCTCGGCGTCGTACGTGTTCGACATGCACTGGCAACTGCCGGATTCTTTCGTTGTCGCACCCGCGACGCGCCTGATCCATACCGGTTCGATCGCCGCGGTGCTCGAACCGGGTGCCACCCAGGTCGAGTCGGTTATTCGCGAGCAGGCCCGTGGGTCGTTCGTGACCTACGATCCCAACCTGCGCCCGCAAATCATGGGCTCGGTTGAGCGCGCTCGCGAGCGGGTCGATGACTTCTGCTCGGTCGCTCACGTCGTGAAGGCGAGCGCCGAAGATCTCGC
Organism: Actinomycetota bacterium; assembly: GCA_039796515.1. Lineage (GTDB taxonomy): Bacteria > Actinomycetota > Actinomycetes > Actinomycetales > Microbacteriaceae > Microcella. Next base: position 2,357 of record JBDKJR010000036.1, on the reverse strand, counting down.
GTGGGCCTACGACTCGCTCTCTCTCGTCGAGGCGGCCCAGTTGCTGTTGACTCGCGGCCCGAGTCTCGTCATCGTCACCGATGGGGGAGACGCCACGATCGTGGTGTCGCACTCGGGAGTGTCGACCTACGCACCGCCGAAGGTGGCCGTCGTCGACACGATCGGAGCGGGCGATTCGCTCATGGCGGGCATCATCGCCTCTCTTGTCGATCAGGGTGTGGTCAACCGGTTCGCGATCGACCCCGAGCACGCTCTCGCGACGATTGACGTCGACGCGATGATGGCGTTCGCGTCTCGCTGCGCGGCCATAACGGTCGGGCGTGCGGGCGCGCAGCCGCCGTGGCGCCGCGAACTGGCGTAGTGAGCATCCGCCGCACCCGTCGCCGGGCTGGCGTGTGGTGATCCGGGGCGCGTGGTGCGAGCATCCGTTCGCCCCACCGTCGCGTTAGCCGGCGGCGCTGCTCCGCGCTGACTCGAGGTCGACAAGGTCGATGAGGGTCGTTGCGCCCCCGTGAATCCACGGGGCGATGGCGGCGTTGAACGCGGCGCAGTGTGCCGTGCTGAGGTGCAGCGCGAAGGCAGCTTCGTTTTCGTACTCTTCGAAGATGACGTAGGTGTGGGGGTCGTCGACGCGAGTCGTCGGAGCGAACAGACGGTTACCGGTTTCGGCTCGAACCGCCCGCGCATACTCAACGACGAGTTGGCGCACCACCTCTGCTCCCGAGGGCGCAACGGTGAATTGCGCGAGAAGGACCTTCTTCACCCGTCTACTCTAGCGACTTTTGCGAGAACCTTCTCGCACCAGTATTTCCGCGGGTTTTGCTCATCCCGACGGGGGCTCAGGCGAGCTGGTAGAGGGCAAACGCGAGCGAGAATCCGAGCGCGGTCCAAAGCCCCGTGAACGACCGATCGGCCGCAAAGGCCTCGGGAATCATCGTGTTGGCGATCATCGCCAAGATGCCGCCCGCGGCAATTGTCGTGACCACGGCGATCGCTTCGGGCGGGGCGCTCGCGATCAGCACGAAGCCGAGCATGGCCGCGATTCCCGAGACCACGGCGATGCCGCCCCACACGCCAAACACGTAGCGCGCGCTGCGTCCCTCGTGCTTCATGCCCGCGGCGCTCGCGAGGCCCTCAGGAATGTTCGACACAGCGACGGCGAAGAGCAGCGGGATGCTCACCGCCCCACCCTGCGCAATCGACAACCCCAGCACGAGGCTCTCGGGCACCCCGTCGAGCAGCGCCCCGATGGCGACGGCGAGCCCGACGCTCGCGCTCGCGGCCGCGGCCGGTGCCGCGTGAATGCCCGGCTCACTCTGCAGCGCGATGGACTGTTTGCGTGCGCGGGCCCCCTGGCGCGCGAGGGCGAGGTCGGCGAGCACGTAAATCACGGCGCCGCCGATGAACCCGACCAGGGTGGCGGCGAGTCCACCCACCTCGTGGGCCTCGGCGACGAGCTCAAACGCGAGGGTTGAGACGAGGGCGCCGGCGCCGAACGCCATGATGCCCGCGGCGACTCCCGTTGAGACCCGCACAAACCAGCCGATGGCGGCGCCCACGACGAGAAAGCTCGCGGCGCCGAGCCCCACGGCTCCGGCGGCCAGTGCTTCGAGCATGCGCGCCTCCAGGTGGTCAGGGTTCGCCGCTCAGCCTAGGTGTGTGGTCGGTGGTTGCCGTGTCATGTCGTTCTGACAGTGGGTTTGTGACGTCGTTTCGGTGCCAATTCCGGCGTCGATCGGTCACTCGTTGCGGGCTCCTCACCACTTGCCCGTAAAGAGTGACCGATGGAGGGTCAGCCGGTGAGGGAGGCGGCAGGGCTTCGGCATGGTGCACCCTTCGCGTCATGACGCGACCACCTGAGCCGATCGAAGTCCGCGACGATTCGTGGGTCGTGCGGGCATCCGTTAACGGCGGCCGGATGCCCTACGCGCGTACTCGACGCGTCGACGTCGACCACCCCTACGTCGGGGTTGCAACGCATCGCGTCGATCTCGACGACATCGTGCAGCGGGCGCACGCCCTCGGGTTGCTCTTGGAGGGCCGCGGCGCGATCAGCCATAGCTCTGCGGCTCTCGTGCGGGGATTCCCGTTGCCGCGGCCCCTTCGACTCGCGTCAGAGGTGCACGTGGCGGTGCCGCGCCCGATGCGCGCGCCGCGCATCGCGGGGGTGCACGGACACAGTCTTGAGCTGGCAGCGAAGCACTTCGAGCGGCTGCTGGTCGTCGCGCCCAGCACGCGCGAGTCGTTGCCCGTGCCGCTTGTCGACGAGTCGCTCACGCTGCTGACATGCGCGACACAGTTGGCGCTTCCCGATCTCGTGGCGCTTGCCGACGCGATGCTGCAGCGCGCGAGTGCCG
>JBDKJR010000035.1:0-2883 GCA_039796515.1 Actinomycetota bacterium | reverse complement strand
CGCCCGCGAGCGCTGGTCGCGCGCACGCGGGGTGAGTGACGGCGGCGATCGCGAGAGCACCGGTCGCGAGCGGTGGACGCTCAGCGCCCAGGTTCCGGGGCCGGTGTTGCGGTCGGCAGCCTGGCGGCTGTCGGCGAGCGACCGGGCGGCCATCGACCGCGCGCTCGAGCGGGGAGCCCTCACGATGCGGGGCTACGACCGCGTGTTGCGCGTCGCGTGGACGCTCGCCGATCTCGACGGTGCCGATCGACCGTGCTCCGATCACGTGGGTCGGGCGTTGTACTTGAGAAAGGGAATCTAAATGTCACGCTGGGGAATCGACGACCACCTCATCACGGCGGCTCTCGCCGCTGTTCGGCCCGGGGCTGGCGCTGAGTGGGAGCACGAACTCGATGCCCGGCTCGACGATGGCGGCGGTGACACTGTCGACCTCAGCGAGCCGGGGATTCGCGATGAGCTCTTTGCCCGCGCCATTTGGGCCGTGCTCGTTGAGCCGGGCGACAGCGTGGCCGGCGCCCTCATTGCTGCAGTCGGACCCGTCGCCGCAGCCCGACTCGTGATCGATCGAGCTCCCGCCCACACGCTGTCGGACGCCACTCGCGGAGAGGTGTCGATTGACCGGGCGACCGAAGGGCTCAAACGATGGACAGAACGGTTGAGAGCAACCGATGTCATGCGCAGTCTTGAGAGTGCCGCTCGGTGCGGCGCGGTCATGCTCGCCCCGGGCGATGCTCATTGGCCCGACGGACTCGCCGCGCTGGGCGATAGCCCGCCGATGCTGCTCTGGGCTCGTGGTGACACGGCGCTACTACGGCGTCCGGGCGTTGCGATCGTGGGCGCTCGCGCTGCGACGGGATACGGCGAACATGTCGCGATGGAGTTCGCTGCGGGCCTCTGTGCGCGCGACGTTGTCGTGATCTCCGGAGGGGCGTATGGCATTGACGGAATGGCGCACCGCGCCGCGCTCGCGAGTGGCGGAGCCACGATCGCGGTCATGGCCGGAGGAATCGATCGCATCTATCCGAGTGGTCACGAGGCCCTCTTGACCCGCGTCGCCGACAACGGATTGTTGCTGTCGGAGGTGCCGTGCGGCACGGCACCGACCAAGTGGCGCTTTCTACAACGCAATCGCCTCATCGCTGCGCTCGCGGCCGCCACCGTCGTCGTCGAGGCGGGGCGACGCTCGGGGTCGCTCAACACGGCGGGGCACTCCATCACGATGGGCCGCCCGGTCGGCATCGTTCCGGGGCCGATCACGAGTGCGGCGAGCGCGGGATGCCACGCCATGCTCCGCACCGAGCCCGTGGAGTGCGTCACGAGTGTGACGGAGATCATGCAGCTCGCGTTCGGGGCCGACGGCGTACTCGAGCTACCGGCGCCCGATGATGACGAGCCCGACGAGCTGGCGGTCGTTGGCGTCGCGGGAGCGGACGACCCCCTACACATTCGCGTGATCGATGCCTTGCGGCCACGCCGGGGCCAGTCTCCGGTGGAGATCGCTCGCTCGGTGGGGGAGGGGTCAGAGCGCATCCGCGGTGTCTTGGGGGTTCTCGAACTCGAGGGCCACGCGGCTCTCGGGGCTGATGACTTGTGGCGGCGCACGGCGCTCGCGACGACGAGTCGAAACTGACCGTCTTTCGCCTCGGGCGGGTACCCTGGGCGCATGACGCAGATGGGCCAGTATCCTCCGGCGGGCCACGTGCTCGTGCACATCTCTGACACGCACTTGCTCGGGCAGGGTCGCGCGCTCTACGGCAAGGTTCCGGTTGAAGAGCGCCTCGCCGCGGCGCTTGCTCGACTCGAAGCGGGGCCGGTCAAGCCCGACGCGCTCGTCTTCACGGGAGACCTCGCCGACCTGGGCGAGCCCGACGCCTACGTGCGTTTGCGGGCAGCCGTCGAGCCCGTCGCGGCGCGGCTGGGCGCCGAGGTCATCTGGGTGATGGGCAACCACGACGAGCGGGCCCCCTACGCCTCCCTGCTCTTTGACGAGCCCGAGACGGATGCCCCGCAAGACCGCGTGCACGACATTCGTGGGCTGCGCGTCATCTCGCTCGACACCACCGTGCCCGGCTACCACCACGGCGAGATCACGCCCGCTCAGCTCGAGTGGCTCGCGGCCGTGCTCGCCGAGCCTGCACCGCACGGCACCGTGCTCGCCGTGCACCACCCTCCCGTGCCGACTCCGCTCGAGGTCATGGCGGTGCTCGAACTGCACGACCAGCCGGCACTCGCCGCGGTGCTCGAGGGCACCGACGTGCGCATGATTCTCGGCGGCCACTTGCACTACTCGACGCACAGTCTCTTCGCGGGCATTCCCGTCTCGGTCGCCGCCGCCACGTGCTACACGCTCGATCTCGGCGCGGATGCGGCTCGTCTGCTGAGCGGCGTCGATGGCGGCCAGTCCTTCGACTTCGTGCATGTCTACGAGAACCAGATCGTGACGTCGACGATCCCGCTCGACGGTTTTCCTGAGGTGACGGGCTTCTCGTCGGACTACCGCCCCATGATCGACCAGATGCCGGCCGACGTTCGGCTCGAGCAGTTGTCGAGCAAGACCTCGCACCTCAACCTCAACGAGGCGGCTGCGAGCGACGTCTAGGCGCATCCCTGTTCTGAGCGCGGGAGCGCGCGGGAAGGTGTGCCGGACGTTGTCGCCATCGCCGCGGGTGCGCCGCAACCGCGGGTGCTCGGCGGGGCTGCTGAGTCGGCGGCATCGCGGGTGCGCGGCAACCGCGGGCGCGCGCGGGGGCTGCTTAGTGGGCGGGCTGCTCGGCGGGAGCATCCGCTCGCCACGACCGCGCGCGCGGTTCGGCGTCGGCGTGCTGTCGATAGGTCGCGACGACGCTTTCGAGATAGCGCGTAATGACCTTTTGTTCGCTCGGG
>JBDKJR010000034.1:0-3050 GCA_039796515.1 Actinomycetota bacterium | reverse complement strand
GATGCGCAAAACGGTCAGGGCTACCGTATCGGTTCGCGCGGAGCTATTCTGGCGGGCTGCCCACCTGCAGAAGGAGCCCTCATGTCTGCCATCGCGATCACCGAGGTCGTCATCCCCGCGTCACTCGATGCGCCCGATGCCGACGAGTTTCTTGCGTGCGTCGAGCTGCGCAACACCGTCAACCGGTTCGACTCGGGCACCGACGACAATCACTTCACCGCGGCCGAACTCTTGCCGGGCTGGCAGAAGACATCGTTTGAACCCAAGCGCCTCTTTGCGGCTCGCCTCGACGGCCGCCTGGTCGGGCGCGGCATCTTCGAGACCCGCACCGACGAAGCGGCCGACACGGCCTGGATGCACGTCGAAGTGCTTCCGGATGCTCGCGGCAACGGCGTCGGAGAAGCCCTCGCTCGACACCTCGAGGCCGTCGCGCTCGACGAGGGCCGCACTCGCGCGATCGTCTACGCACCGTCATGGAAGACCGGGGGTATTCGCATTCCCGCGCCGACGGGATTCGGCTCCGTGCCCGCCGGCACGCCCGAAGTGCGGCTGCTGCAGAGCATGGGCTATCGACTCGAGCAAGTAGAGCGCGGCAGCCGCCTGACGCTGCCCTCGCCCGAGTTGCCCGAGCTGCTGCGGGCCGCGCGCGAGGCGGCCGGCCCCGACTACCGCGTGCACACCTGGTCGGGCGCTACCCCGCCCGAGTGGCGCGACGACATCGCCCACCTGCTCACGCGCATGAGCACTGACGCACCTACGGCGGGCCTTGAAGAACCCGAAGACCCGTGGACGGTCGAGCGTCTGCTCGAAGACGAAGCGCTCGAGGCCTCGAGCCCGCGCACTCCCGTGATCGCGGCCGTCGAGCATGTGCCCACCGGCAAGCTCGTCGGTTTCACCGAGCTCACGGTGCCTGCCGAGAGCGATCGTCCCGCGGCGCAAGAAGACACCATCGTGCTGCGCGAGCACCGCGGGCATCGACTCGGCATGCTGCTCAAGGCCGCGAACCTGGTGTGGCTCGAGCAGGTCTCGCCCGGGCATCCCTCGGTCATCACCTACAACGCCGAAGAGAACCGGCACATGCTCGCGGTCAACGAGGCGCTCGGCTTCGTTCCGTTCGTCTACGAGGGCGCGTGGCGAAAGGATCTCGTCGCGACCTCTTGACACCGTCGGTCGTTTTCGTGTTAATAGCAACTAACATGAAAACGACCCGCCCCTACGCCCAAACCGAGCGCCGTGCCGCCACCGAGCGCACGCGCACGGCGATTCTTGACGCCGGACTCGACCTCAGTCGCGAGAAGCTCAGTGTCGAAATCGTTCTGAGCGATGTCGCCGAGCGCGCTGGCGTCACCGTGCAGACGGTGCTGCGGCACTTCGGCACCCGCGAGGGCTTGTTTGCGGCACTGCACGAATACGGCACCGCGCGCGTCACGCACGAACGCCTCGCGCCCGTGGGCGACGTCGTCACGGGCATTCGCGTGCTCGTCGACCACTACGAGACCTCGGGCGACATGAGCCTCAGTTTTCTCGCTCAAGAGCGCACCGACGAGCGCGTGCGCGCGATCACCACGGCAGGCAAGGCCCTGCACCGCGAGTGGGTCACGACCGTGCTCGGCTCGCTCGTCGACAACGACACGGCCGCCATCGACGAACTCGTCGTGGTGACCGACGTCTATGCCTGGAAGCTGTTGCGCCGCGACCGCGCGCTCTCGCGCGACGACACCGAGCAACGGATGCTCTCACTCACCCGCGCCGTCATCGAGCACCACCGCCCCTCCCCCACCTCCACCCCCACTCGCGCCTGAAAGGAATCGACCATGACCAGCTATTTGCTCGCGACCTGGAGCGGCGGTGGCAACGTGCCCCCCGCCCTCGCCATCGCCGCCGAACTCGTTCGCCGTGGCGACACCGTGCGCGTCATCGGCCACAATGACCAGCGCGGCGCCATTGAAGCCGCGGGCTTCGCGTTCGAGCCGTATCCGACCGGCACGCAGTGGGTTGGCGCCGAGGGGTCAAACCCCGTGGCCATGTTCCGCATGTTCTGCGACGCCGCCCTCGGCGACGATGTTGTCGCCTCCCTTACGCGCGAGCCGGTTGATGCGGTCATCGTCGACTGCATGCTGCTCGGCGTGCTTGCCCGCGTGCAGCAGTCGGGCGCGCGCACGATCGTGGTGGCCCACTCGTTCATGAGCTTCTGGCACCGCTGGCGGCGCAACCCCCTCACGGCCCTCTTCAGCGCGGGCCTTGGCGCGCGCGCCGACCGGCTGTGGAGCGCTGCCGACGCCGTGCTCGTCACGGCTTTGCCCGAACTCGATGCGGCATCGAGCGACGCCGGGCCCACGTGGGTTGGCCCCGTGGTGCCGGCGGAGTCGGTCTCGAGCTCGGGCGACGCCGTGCTCGTGAGCCTCAGCAGCATCAACCTGCCCGGCCAGCGCGCCGTGCTGCAGCGCGCGATCGACGCCGTCGCCGAACTCGATCTGCCGCTCATCGTCACGACGGGGCCCGCCATGAGCGCCGACGATCTGCGGCTGCCGGCGGGCGCCGAGGTGCACGCCTACCTGCCGCACCCCGAGGCGATGCGCCGCGCGCGTGTTGTCATCGGACACGGCGGACACGGCACGACCATGACCGCACTCGCGCACGACCTGCCACTTGTGATGATTCCGCTGCACCCCATGATCGATCAGCCCATGGTCGCCGCCGCCGTTGAGCAGGCCGGCGCCGGCATCCCGCTGAAGAAGAACGCGAGCCCGCGCGTCATCGCCGCGGCCGTGCGGCGCGTGCTCGATGAGCCGTCGTACCGCGCGGGAGCGGCGCGACTGGGTGCGGGCATCCGCGAGACGCATGCCGCGGCAGCAGCCGCGGACCGCATCGCGCAGGCACTCGCCGCTACTCCCGCTTAGCCGCGACCGCTCGGCGGTGCTGCCGCGCTGCGTGAGGCGCGGCAGCACCGCCGCCGAGCGCACGCGCGACAACAGCGCCGCGGCGTTAACGGATGCGCGGCACCGACGCCTCGTCAGCGGATGCGCTGGCAGCGCGGGCAGAAGTGGGAG
>JBDKJR010000033.1:0-3036 GCA_039796515.1 Actinomycetota bacterium | reverse complement strand
CGATGGAGTCTCAGCCGATGTGGTCGCCGACCTGCGCGGCACGCCCGATCGCATCAAGAACAACACCGTGGCGGGCGACCTCACGGTGCGGCTCGACGCGGGCGTGCCCGCGCAGTATTCGATCAGCACGGCGACCGGAAAGCTGCAGCTCGACGACGCTCAGATCAGCGGAGTGAAGGGGCAGTACACCGGACGGTATGGGCAGCTCGCCGGCTCGTTCACCGAGGTGCGCGCCAACTCGGTCACGGGTGACGTGTCGGTTGTGCACACGGAGCGCGGAGCAACCGCCCCCGCTGACGACGTTGCGGAAGCGACCTCATGAGCCCCGCGGTCTTCGGCCACGGGCACCTTCGCCTGTACTTGCTGTACGTGCTCGATGAGCGGCCGATGCACGGCTACGAGATCATCCAGGCGTTGAGTGATCGCTTCGGCGGAACCTATGTTCCGTCGGCGGGCACGATCTATCCGCGCCTGGCGAAGCTCGAGGCCGAGGGTTTGGTGACGAAGCAGTCGGATGGCCGCAAGACGGTCTACGAGATCACCGAGTCGGGGCGCTCTGAGTTGAACGCTCGGCGCGATGAGCTCGAGGGCATCGAGAGTGGCATCGGCGATTCGGTGCGGCGCTTGGCCGATGAGGTGCGGTCGTCGGTGACGGATGCGATGTCGACGCTGCGGGCTGAACTCGCCGCGGCGGCGCGCGACGCGGCGGGGTCGGCGCGTGCTTCGGCTGCTTCGGCTTCTGCGTCTGCTTCTGCCGCGGCCGGTTCGGGTGCCGGTGATGGCGCTGCCGGTGCCGGCGCCGCGGCGAGCGCCGCTGCCGACGCGGTGCGCGGTGCGACGACGTCGATGCACTCGACGATCACTGAGACGCGGTCGGATGCGCGGGCTCAAGTGCAGCGCGCCGAGGTGCTGCTGGGCGAGTTTCGCCAAGACTTGCGTACCGAGCTACGGACGGCGGCGGCGCGCGGGGCGGACCTCCGTGCCGCAGTCGACGACCTCGAGTCGCGACTCTCGCGGCTGCGCGCCGATATCGGTTCGCAGCTGAACTGAGCGGCGCAGCCCAAGCTGGTTAGCGCGCCGCCGCGAGGGTCACTGCGGGGCGGGGGTTCACGGTCGGCCTCGCGCCTCACCGCCGCCTCACGGTAGACCCCGCGCCTCACCATCGCGTCACGGTCGCCTTCGCGCGCAACCGAGCCCTCACGATCGCGCTCACGCCTCACCGCGCCCTCTCGGTCGCCCTCGCGCACAACCGCGGCATCCCCCCCAGCTGTCTTCCAAAAACGCGGTACTTCACGAGGTTCTCTCTCGTAGTTCCGCGTTTTTGGAAGGCCCTCGAAGCAATCAACTCCGCCGGGCCGCAACCCCGGCGGGCCGCGGACCTGGCGCACCTTCGCGCATAACGCACTTGCGCCTGAGCTCCCTCAACGGAATCGGAAGTCTGCGAGCAAAGATCAGCAACTTCCGATTCCGTTGAAGGGGCCGGGTGTTGGTCGCCGCGCGGCGCGGGAGCAGGCGGAGCGTTCGAGGGGTGGGGTGGCGGCGCAGCGGTCGAGGCGCAGGGTGGCGGCGCAGCGGTCGAAGCGCAGGGTGGCGGCGCAGCGGTCGAAGCGCAGGGTGGCGGCTCAGCGGTCGAGGCCCAGGGTGGCGGCTCAGCGGTCGAAGCGCAGGGTGGCAGCGCGGCGGTCGAAGCGCAGGGTGGCGGCGCGGCGGCAGCGGCGCGGCTAGCGGCGCTGTGGTCGAGGCGCAGAGTGGCGGGCGGCGCCCGGGAGCACCAGGCGGCGCGGGCGTCGACGAGACGGCTAGATGGTGAGGGGGCGGGGCGAGCTCAGTCGGCCCAGCGCAGCGGCACGTAGAGGTCTTGCACGCGGTCGCTCGCCGCCGTGTGGTCGTTGCGCGTGTAGAGGCCGCACTGCACGGCCGCGCAGTCGACCTTTCCGTCGGTGACGGGGGGCAGCTCGATGTAGGCGGTGAAGGTTCCCGCTTCGTTGTCGTCGTAGCTGCGCGAACCGAAGAGGCGCCACGCCCAGGTCTCGTTGATCCAGTTGGAGGGTGCGTACTGCACGACGCCCTCTTCGAATTGCTGTTCGTCTTGCGAACCAACGCCGCCGAGGCACGGCCCCGGTTTGGTGTCGAGCTCGTCGGGCACGGCGCAGACCGCAACATAGATTCCGCGCTCGCCGTCGTATCCGGAGCCCGTCACCACGAGACGGTTGCCCGCGCTCACGGCGCTGAGGTCGAGCGGGTCACCCGAATCGCTCGTGACCGAGAGGGTGCGAGTGCGATCGTCATCGCCCGTCGCCGTGACCTCGGTCGGGAACTCGCCCGCGGGCACGCGGCCCTGGCCCGACGAACCCTGCGGCGCGTGCAGCACGATCGGCAGCGCGACGGCCGCGATCACGGCGAGCAGCACGACGAGCACGCCGCCGAGAATCCACGGCCAGCGGCGACGGCGGCGGGGCGAAGCGGCGGGGGTCTCGGTCACGAGCACAGTCTAGTTAGGTCTACCTAAGTGACGGCCCGGGGCGGGGCGGCGGGCCAGGGAGCTCGCCGCGATCACTAGGCTCGCCCCCATGGAAGACGCGGGCTCGGGCACGGTGGGCGCGACGCCCCGGGGTCGCGCGGGCGTGGCGCAACGGGGGCGCGCGGGCGCGACGCCGCTCGACCTTCTCGCCGTGTTCGTCGGCGGACTCATCGGCACGACGCTGCGCCTGCTGCTTGACCTCGCGGTGGCGCACGACCTCGACGAGTTTGCGCTCAGTACGCTCGCCGTGAACGTCGTGGGGTCGTTCGTGCTCGGTGTGCTCGTTGCGGCCCTGTGGTCGCGCGTGCCGGGGTGGGTGCGCGTGGGGCTGGGCCCGGGCATCCTCGGATCATTCACGACGTTTTCGGCGCTCGCCGTTTCGGTGGTGGCGCTCGCGCAGAGCGGCGACCTCGTGGGGGCGGTGCTGACGATCGTGCTGAGCATCGGGCTCGGGATGCTCGCCGCATGGGCCGGCCTTACCCTCGGTGCCCGGCTCGCCGGCCAGGGGTCTCGCG
>JBDKJR010000032.1:0-4034 GCA_039796515.1 Actinomycetota bacterium | reverse complement strand
TTTCGTCTGCTGACCCGAACCTCTGGATCACCGTCGGTGGCGGCGCCCTGCGGATCGGCGCCGACATCATCAACGGCACGTTTGGCGTGCTTCTCGTCGTGGTCATCACGCTCTACTTCGTCGCCTCGCTCGACTCGATGAAGCAAGCCTTGTACGACCTGGTTCCCGGCACGAAGCGCGAGGGCTTCGCCGAGATCGCGGAAGAGATCTTCGACTCGATCGGCAAATACCTGAGCGGCCAAGTGGTCATCGCCGCCATGAACGCGACGTTCTCGTTCATCTTGCTGACGATCATGGGCGTGCGGTACGCGGGCATCCTGGCCTTCATTGCCCTGTTCATCACGCTCATTCCGGTCATCGGCCCGGTCATCAGCACAACCCTCATGGTCATCGTGACGCTCTTCACGTCGCCGACGGCGGCCCTCATCGTGGCGATTGTCATGATCGTGTACATGCAGGTCGAGGCCTACCTGTTCACTCCGCGCATCATCGGCAAGGCCATCAAGATTCCGGCCTCGCTCGTGCTGATTGGCGCCGTGATTGGTGGCACACTGCTGGGTCTGCTTGGGGCGCTCGTGGCCTCACCGGTCGTCGCGAGCATCCTGTTGATCATCAAGAAGGTCGTCGTTCCGCGCCAGCGAGTGAAGTAGGCATCATGGCGAATGACCCGGCCGTGCTCATTTCGGCGATTCTTGTCATTGCGCACGTCGTGCTCGGCACGGTCGCAATCATTCTCATTTCGGCCCGCCGTCGCCCGTCAACGGCGATCGCCTGGATGCTCACGATCATCTTCATTCCCTACATCGGCGCCATTGCGTTCTTCCTCGTCGGGCTCAGCCGCCTACCGAAGAAACGGCGCGACAAGCAACACGAGGTGAGCCGCGCGATTCTCGACCGCACCGAAGGGCTCGATCGCGTGAGTCACCGCGCTGAGTGGCCCGAGTGGCTCGGCTCGTCGGTGCACCTCAACGAGAAGCTCGGAGCCCTGCCGATGGTCGGCGGCAACCGGGCCGAGCTCATCGACGACTACCAGGGCGCGATCGCGGCCATGGTGGCCGATATCGACACGGCCGAGTCATACGTGCACGTCGAGTTCTTCATCCTCACGCTCGATGCGACGACCGAGCCGTTCTTTGCCGCCCTCGAGCGGGCCACCGCGCGCGGGGTCACGGTGCGCGTCTTGAGCGACCACTTGATGAGCATCCTGTACCCGCCGCGAAAGGCCACGCTCGCGCGGCTTGCCGCCATGGGGGCCGAATGGCACGGGATGCTCCCCCTGCGCCCGCTGCGCGGCCAGTGGCAACGCCCCGACCTCCGCAACCACCGCAAGCTCGTCGTCGTCGACGGGCGCGTGGGCCACACGGGTTCGCAGAACATGATTCAGTCGAACTACGGCAAGAAGAAGTCGATCGCGCGCGGATTACACTGGCACGAAGTCATGGTGCGCCTCGAGGGGCCGGTCGTGCGCGAGCTCGACGCCGTGTTTGTGACCGACTGGTACAGCGAGACCGACGAGCTGTTGCCCCTCGACACGAGCCCCGTCGTGCTGGGCACCGACCCGTCGCTGCTCGACGCCCAAGTGCTGCCGAGCGGGCCCAGCTTCGAGAACGACAACAACCTCAAGCTCTACACCACGCTCATTCACAAGGCCGAGCGCCAAGTGAGCATCACGAGCCCCTACTTCGTGCCCGACGAGGCGATTCAGCTCGCGATCATCACGGCGGCGTCGCGCGGCTTGCTCGTTGAGCTCTACGTCAGCGAAATCGGCGACCAGTTCTTCGTCTACCACGCACAGCGTTCGTACTACGAAGACCTGCTGCGCGCGGGCGTGCGCATCTACCTCTACCAAGCGCCGACGGTGCTGCACTCCAAGCACTTCACGATCGACGACGACGTCGCGATCGTGGGCTCGAGCAACATGGACATCCGCTCGTTCAGCCTCAACATGGAGGTCTCGGTCATGGTGCACGGCGCCGAATTCGTGCAGCGGATGCGCGGCATCGAGGCCTCGTACCGCGAGCACAGCCGCGAACTCACGCTCGACGAGTGGGTGAAACGACCATGGGGCGAGAAGGTGCGCGACAGCCTCGCGCGCCTGACCTCATCTCTGCAGTAGTCCGCGCTATCCCCGCCGCTCTCGCGACAGTAGAGTCGGCATCGTGAGCGACATCGCGATTACCATGCTGATTCTCGCCGTCGTGGTGGTCGCGTTCGTGACGAACCGCATCCCCGTCGGTCTCATTGCCGTGGGCGCGTCGCTCGCCCTCTATGCCTTCGGCATTCTCGACCTCGGCCAGACTTTCGCGGGCTTCGGCGACCCCGCCGTCGTGCTCATCGCTGCGCTCTTTGTCGTCGCGGAAGGCCTCGACGGTTCGGGACTCACGGCCTGGACCGGGCAACAGCTCGTCAAGCGCGGCGGAAGCAACTCTCGCGTCATGACCATCATCATCATGATCGTCGTGGCCGTGCTCGCGGCTCTCATCAGCGTTAACGGAGCGGTCGCCGCGTTGCTGCCGGTGGTCGTCGTCATCGCGACCAAGATGACGATGCCCGCGGGCCGCTTGCTGCTGCCCCTCGCTTTCGGCGCTCACGCGGGGTCACTGCTCACGCTCACGGGCTCGCCCGTCAACGTCATCATGTCCGAACTCGCCGAAGAAGAGACGGGCCGCGGCTTTGGCTTCTTCGAGTTCAGCCTCGTTGGCCTGCCGATCGTCGCGGGCACCGTGCTCATCGCCGTGCTGCTCGGCCATCGGCTCATCCCCGCCCGCACGCCCTCGACGCTCGCGACCGACCTCAGTGACCACGCGCGCACCTTGCTCGCGCAGTTCGGCAACGCTCAACCCTTCGGTCGCGTTCGCGTGCTGACGGGATCACCGCTCATTGGCCGCACCGCCGAAGAAATCGTCTTCGAGAGCGCCACGCCCGTCTCGCTCATCGCCGTGCAATCGCCCGGCGTCGCCGGGTCGCGCGAGCCCTCGACGCCCATTCGCGTCGGCGATGTCTTGATCCTTCAGGGAACCCCCACGAGCATCCGGTCGATCAGCGACGACGTGAAACTCGAGGGAGTCGGCACCAGCACGGTCTCGAGCACCTGGGCGGCGATGGACGCCGACTACGGCGTGGCCGAGATCGTGATTCCGCCGCGGTCGCGCGCGATCGGCGACGAGGTCTTTCCGGGAATGATCACCGAGAGCGGCGACCTCATCATCGTCGCGATCCAGCGCGGCGGTGAAGACATCGGCGACCAGACCGGAATCCGGCTCGAAGCGGGCGACATCCTCTTGGTGCAGGGCCGCTGGGATGCCCTCGAGACCAACCTTCGCGATTCTTCCGTCATGGTGGTGGATGCTCCCGACCAGATTCGCCGCCAGGCGGCGCCTCTCGGGCGCCGCGCGTACCTCGCCCTCGGCGTGCTCGTGCTCATGGTCATCGCCCTCGCGACGGGCATCGTTCCGCCCGCCGTGGCCGGACTCGTGGCTGCCTCGATCATGGTGCTCACGCGCGTCGTGTCAATCGAGAAAGCCCACCGCTCGATCCAGTGGACGACGATCTTGCTCGTCGGCGGCATGATTCCCGTCTCGACCGCGATCACGCAAACGGGTGCGGCCGACTTGCTCGCGACGGGGATCGTTGACGTCGTGGGTGCCCTGGGCCCCGCCGTGGTCTTGGCCGCTCTGGCCCTGGTGACATTGATCTTCGGCCAACTCATCAGCAACACCGCGACGGCCCTCATCATCGCGCCCATCGCTATTTCGGTCGCCTACGAAATGGGAGTCTCTCCCCTGCCCTTCCTTATGGCCGTCGCCGTCACGGCCGCCGCGGCCGTGTTGACGCCGGTGGCGACCCCGGGCAACCTCATGGTCATGGCCCCGGCTGGCCTGCAGTTCGGCGACTACTGGAAGTTCGGGCTGCCGATCGCGCTCGTGTTCTTCGGGGTCGCCGTGCTCCTCGTGCCGGTCATCTTCCCGTTCTAGAGGCCGCTAACCGCCCTGTTGCAGCACGGCTGTCGCCGCCGCTCGCCCGGTGCGCACGGC
>JBDKJR010000031.1:0-3875 GCA_039796515.1 Actinomycetota bacterium | reverse complement strand
CCGGCGACGGGTTCGGGCGAGGCGGGAGCGATTCGCGCGACTGAACTCGATGGCACCGTCAACCTCGTTGACGCGACCCTGCCCGCGGGAGTGCGCATTGTGAGCCTCGCGGTGTCGCGCGAAAACTCTCGCGTTCTGCTCATGCTCGACGGTTCTGGCGGGCCGCGACTCGTCTATGCCGCGATCACCCGCGACGAGTCGACGGGGGTGCCTTTGCGCCTCGGCGAGCTACGTGACTTGCCCCTCAACGGTGACACGGCCGTCGGGGCGACGTGGGTCGATGAGGTGCGCGTTGCCTCGATAACGCGCACCGACGAACAGTCGCTCGTTGAGTTGCACGAAATTGGGGGGCGCAGTCGCCCGCTCGGCCTGCCGCCCGAGGCCACGCAGATCGTCGGGGGCAACGCGGGCGTCGACGGCATTCGCGTGCTCGGGGCGGGCGGAGTCGTGTTTGAGCCCCGCGGCTCGGGGTGGCAGAACACGGGACTCAGCGCCTCGTTCCTGGGCACGCAGCAATAGTCGTTCTGCACTGATCCACCCGCGACCGGCTGGGGAGCGGCCCGCTGAGGGCACGCTCGGGCCATGGCTGGTGTTTCGCTGCTGCGCTCGGCCCTCGCCGACGCCTGGGCGCTCGTCGCGCCCGTGGACTGTGCCGGATGCGGCGCTCACGACCGCGCGCTGTGCGCCCTGTGCGCGGCCACTCTGCACTCGCGGCTCATGCACGCGACGCTCGAGGTCGACGGCTCGGCCCTGCCGCTCGTTGCGGCGCTGCCCTACGAGGGCGTCGCGCGTCGGGCGCTGCTCGCTCTCAAGCACGAGGGTCGCACCGAGTTGGCGCGGCCGCTCGCGCGGCCGTTGCTCGACGCCGTCACGGCGGCGTGGCATCGAGCAGCACCTGAGCTCATCGTGACCGTACCCGGCTCACGCGCGGGCGCTGCCCGGCGCGGGTTCGGGCCCGTCGCCCTCATGGCCCGCCGCGCCGGGCTCGTCACGGTGCCCGCGCTCCGCGCGGTTGCGGCCGGCCCCGAACAGAAGGCGCTGCGGCTTGAGCAGCGGCTGGCCACCGACGCGACGCGCTGGCACGCGAGTCCCTGCGTGGCGGGCCGCCGAGTGCTGCTCGTCGACGACGTCGTGACGAGTGGCGGCACGCTGCGCGCAGCGACACGCGCCCTGCGAGCGGCGGGCGCCGAGGTTGCGGCGTGCGCCGCACTCGCGGCGACCGTGCGTCGATGGGGTGAGTCGAGCATCCACTGGAAATTCTTTGGTGCTGATGACGAAGGTCACGGTGACAATGCGGCCCGCGAGTACTACCGTGAGGGAAAGGAGGCGTGACCATCGCCTGACCGACAGGCGACACGCTCTCGGCTCAGGAGGTTGACGTGGACATCATCATCACCGGACGCAACATCGGCATCACCGACCGGTTCCGCGACTACGCGACTGAGAAGGCCGAGAAGATCGAGCACCTCGCCGATCGTGCCCAGGTGCTCGAGATCAAGGTCTCTCGTCATCACGAGAAGGGCGGCGGTCGAGCCCCCGATGATCGTGTCGAGATGACCCTTATCGGCGCGGGCCCCGTGGTGCGTGCCGAATCTCCCGGCAGCGATAAGTACGTCGCTTTTGACCTCGCCATCGACAAGCTGCTCGAGCGGCTGCGTCGGGCCAAAGACAAGCGCAAGGTGCACCGCGGCAACCACCGCCCCGTGTCACTGCACGAGGCCTCGGCTGACGGCTTCAGCGTCATCGACATCACGCCGGCCGACCCCGACATCATCAAGAAGGTCGCGACGGGTGCCATCCCGATTCAGCAACCGGCGGCAGAGGATGCCGACGAGGTCTACTCGCCCATCGTCGTGCGGCAGAAGGTCTTTCCGGCCGTCGCGATGACGGTTGGCGAGGCCGTCGACCAACTCGAACTCGTCGGGCACGACTTCTTCTTGTTCATCGATGCCGCGACCGATCGACCGAGTGTGGTCTACCGCCGCCAGGGATGGAACTACGGCGTGATCGGCCTCGAGGCCGAACAGCCCGCCGCGGTCGTCTACGGGAGGCGTGGCCGCTGAGGTTCCGTCGCACTGACCCCGGTTCACCGAGTTCCCACTCGGCGAACCGGGGCACGCGAGGCGCACACACGCCTCGCGCCGCTCCATGCCGCACTTGCTAGCATGGGCGGGCCGTGTTCTGCGGCGGTCTGCGGCGTGCCCAGGCCCGGCCGCACGGCACCGAGTGTGGCCCGACGAGTGGAGTGACCGAAGTGGCGAATGTTCTCGAGCGTGTTCTGCGGGTCGGCGAAGGCCGAATTCTTCGGCGGCTGAAGGCCTATGCCGAGGCCATCAACCAGCTCGAAGATGACTTCAGCGACCTGACTGACGACGAGCTGCGCAACGAGACCGCTGAACTGCGCGAGCGCTATGGCAACGGCGAGTCGCTCGATGACCTGCTGCCCGAGGCTTTCGCCGCGGTTCGCGAGGCTTCGAAGCGCACGCTCGGCATGCGCCACTTTGACGTGCAGCTCATGGGCGGTGCCGCGCTGCACCTCGGCAACATCGCTGAGATGAAGACGGGCGAGGGCAAGACCCTCGTCGCCACGACGGCCGCCTACCTCAACGCCATTCCGTCGCGCGGCGTGCACGTCATCACCGTCAACGACTACCTCGCGAGCTACCAGAGCGAGCTCATGGGCCGCGTATTCCGCGCCCTCGGCATGACGACCGGCTGCATCCTCTCGGGCCAGACGCCCGAGGTGCGCCGCGCGCAATATGCCGCCGACATCACCTACGGCACGAACAACGAGTTCGGCTTCGACTATTTGCGCGACAACATGGCGTGGCAGACCGCCGACATGGTGCAGCGCGGCCACTTCTTCGCGATCGTCGACGAGGTCGACTCGATCCTCATCGACGAGGCCCGCACGCCGCTCATCATCTCGGGCCCCTCCTCGGGCGAGGCCAACCGCTGGTTCACCGAGTTCGCGCGCATCGCGAGCCGCCTGCAGGCCGGCGTTGACTACGAGGTCGACGAGAAGAAGCGCACGGTCGGTGTGCTCGAGCCCGGCATCGAGAAGGTCGAAGACCACCTCGGCATCGACAACCTCTACGAGTCGGCCAACACGCCGCTCATCTCGTTCCTCAACAACTCCATCAAGGCCGTCGCCCTGTTCAAGCGCGACAAAGACTACGTCGTGATGAACGGCGAGGTGCTCATCGTCGACGAGCACACGGGCCGCATCTTGGTGGGCCGTCGCTACAACGAGGGCATCCACCAGGCCATCGAGGCGAAAGAGGGCGTCACGGTCAAGGCCGAGAACCAGACGCTCGCGACCGTCACGCTGCAGAACTACTTCCGGCTCTACACCAAGCTCTCGGGCATGACGGGAACGGCCGAAACCGAAGCCGCCGAGTTTATGAGCACCTACAAGCTCGGTGTCGTGCCCATTCCGACCAACCTGCCGATGCAGCGCATCGACAACGCTGACCTCGTCTACAAGAACGAGCAGGTCAAGTTTGAGCAGGCCGCTGACGACATCGTGCAGCGTCACGCCAAGGGCCAGCCGGTGCTCGTGGGCACGACGAGCGTGGAGAAGAGCGAGCTGCTCTCGCGCCTCCTCGCCAAGCGGGGCGTGAAGCACGAAGTGCTCAACGCCAAGAACCACGCGCGCGAGGCCTCGATCATTGCGCAGGCCGGTCGCCTGGGCGCCGTGACGGTCGCGACCAATATGGCCGGCCGTGGCACCGACATCATGCTCGGCGGCAACGCTGAGTTCCTCGCCGTCACCGAGATGAACGCCAAGGGCCTCTCGCCCGTCGACACTCCCGACGAGTACGAGGCGGAGTGGGATGCGGTGTTCGCGCGCGTGAAAGAGCAGGTCGCCGTCG
>JBDKJR010000030.1:0-11478 GCA_039796515.1 Actinomycetota bacterium | reverse complement strand
CGAGCGGCGTGCGCATCGGGCTTTCGCCGCTCAGCACGAGCTTTGCCGAGGTTGAGCGCGGCATCCGTGCGCTCGCCGACGCTCTGGGCTAGAGGCGTCGACCGACGCGTGGCACCACTACCGCGACCGCGCGGCGGCGCTATCGGCTCAGCGTCGTGAACTTGCGAATCGACAGCGGCACGAACACGACGAGCAGCACAACCACGCCGATGAGCACGGTGGCAATCGGGTTCTGCGCCGTCCACGCGTCGCCGACGGGCGTGCCGGGCGGCACGTTGCCAAAGAGCTCGCGGGCTGATTGCACGAGCGACGAGACGGGGTTCCACTCGGCGAAGATGCGCAGCGGCTCAGGCAGGTTCTCGCTCGGAACGAACGCGTTCGAGATGAACGTGAGCGGAAAGAGGATCAAGAACGACGCGTTGTTGATGATCTCGGGGCTCTTGACGCTCATGCCCAAGAAGGCCATGACCCACGAGAAGGCGTAGGCGAAGAGCAGCAGCAAGCCGACCCCGGCGAGGAACTCGGGGAACGACGAGTTGACGCGCCAGCCCACGATGAAGCCCGTGATCATCATGACGATCATCGAGAGCGCGTTGATGACGAGGTCGCCGTTGGTGCGGCCGACGAGCACCGCCGCGCCGCTCATCGGCAGAGTGCGAAAGCGGTCGATGATGCCGTCTTTCAGGTCTTGCGCCATCGCCGAGCCCGAGTAGGTCGAGCCGAACACGACGGTCTGGGCAAAGATGCCGGCCATCAAGAACGAGGTGTAGCCATCACCCGGAATGTCGATCGCGGCGCCGAACACGTAGGTGAAGAGCAGCACGAACATGATCGGCTGAATGAGCGAGAACAGCAGAATCTCGGGCACCCGGATGATCTTCATGAGGTTGCGCCACGTGGTCACCCAGCCGTCGCTGACGAAGCGCGTGATCGCGCTGCCGGGAATCGGCGTCAGGGTCGTGGATGCTGCGCTCGAAGTGGTGGTCGCGCTCATGCCGCACTCTCCGTGGTCTCGGGGGTCTCTTCGGCCGCGTGGCCGGTCAGTTGCAAGAAGACGTCGTCCAACGTCGGGCGACGCATGCCTGCGTCGTGCAAGGCGATGCCATCGCGGGCCGCGGCGCCGACGATCGCGGCGAGAGCCGCGGTGCCGTCGTCGACCGGAACGACCCAGGTGCGGCCACCCGTCACGACGGGTTCGCCCGTGCCGTGGGTGGCGAGCAAGCGGCGCACAGCATCCCCGTCGGCTTCATCGACGACGGTCAGAGCAACGCGCTGGCCACCGACCGAGGCCTTGAGCTCGTCCGCCGTCCCGCGGGCGATGACCTGGCCGTTGTCGATGACCGAGATGGAGTCGGCGAGGCGGTCGGCCTCTTCGAGGTACTGGGTTGTGAGCAACACGGTCGTGCCGTCAGACACGAGCGTCTCGATGACGTCCCACAGGCCGATGCGGCTCCGCGGGTCGAGACCCGTCGTCGGCTCGTCGAGAAAGAGCACGGGAGGCTTGATGACGAGTGCGCCCGCGAGGTCAATGCGGCGACGCATACCGCCCGAGTAGCCCTTGACCGGACGGTTCTGCGACTCGACGAGGTCGAACAGCTCGATGAGCTCGCTCGCCCGCTGCCGCGCGACTTTCGACCCCAGGTGGTAGAGCTTGCCCACCATCATGAGGTTTTCGAAGCCCGTCAGGTTCTCGTCGACGGCGGCGTATTGCCCGCTCGCGCCGATCATGCGGCGAATCGACTGCGGGTCGTCGAGCACGTCGACGCCGTTGATGACGGCCGAGCCCGAGTCGGGCTTGATGAGGGTCGTGAGCACCTTGACCGTGGTGGTCTTGCCGGCGCCGTTGGGCCCGAGCAGTGCCGTGACGGTGCCTTGCGGCACCTCGAGGTCGAGGCCGTCGAGCGCGCGAACAACGGGCGCGCCCTTTGGCGTGTAGGTCTTGACGAGCCCGTGGGCTTCGATGAATGCCATGCGTGGATGCTACCTGTCTGCTGTGACGCCTACGCGGCGGGATCGTTGAGGGCGGAACGAGCGTCGTACTCATCGCGGTGTGCCTCGACGGCGTCGCGATGGGCGACCGCCCAGTCGGCGAGCGCGATGACGTGCGGCATGAGCGTGAGGCCGAGTGCGGTGACCTGGTATTCGACGCGCGGCGGCACTTCGGCGTAGACCTCGCGCGTGATGAGTCCGTCGCGCTCGAGCTCGCGCAGGGTGCGCGTGAGCATCCGCTGCGAAATGCCGTTAATCGAACGCAGCAGCTCGGTGAAGCGCATGCGCTGTTCGGCGAGCTCGCGCAAGACGAGCAGGCTCCACTTGTCGCCGACGCGATCGAGCAGTTGGCGCACGAAGGCGGTGTAACTCGGGTCGGGTTCGCAGTGCTTCACGGATGCTCGCTCTCTGCCGCCCGCGCCCGGGCTGCCCATGGTGACGTCGGTGTGCCTGAGGCACACTGCAGTGCCCCGTTCCCCTCCGGTATAAACGCACTTAGCGTAACCCACTTACTGAAGGGAACCATCATGGAGATCGCCATTTGGATCGTCTCGGGGCTGCTCGCCCTCGTCAACCTCGGGGCCGGAGCGGCCAAGCTCTTCGTGCCACGCGAGAAGCACGTGGCCCAGCAGCCGTGGGCGGGCGACTTTAGCCACACGCAGGTGCGCCTTATTGGCGTGGCCGAAGTTCTTGCGGCGGTCGGCCTGATTCTGCCGCGCCTGCTCGGCATTCTGCCGATCCTCTCGCCGATCGCCGCCGCGGGCATCGTGCTGCTGCAGTCCGGTGCCGCGAGCGTGCACCTCCGCCGCAAAGAGACCGTCGTGCCGAACTTCGTCATCATCGTGCTCGCGGGCTTCGTCGCGACCGCGGGCTTGCTCGGCTATTAGCCATTCGTGCGCGAGTAGCGTGGGGGCATGTCGAGCTCGCTGACCCCCGCGCTGCTCGCGCGCGTGCGCGAGCGGGCGCCCGGCTACGACGCGGCGAACAGCTTCTTCACCGAGGATCTCGACGAGTTGCGCGCGGCGGGCTATTTGGGGGCGCGTGGCTTGAGCGCCGCATCCGCCAACCAGCGACTGCTCGCCGCGCACGCGCCCGCGACGGCGCTCGGGCTCACTATGCACCTCGTGTGGATGGGCGTCGCGCGCGACCTGCTCGCCGCGGGTGACGCGAGCCTGCAGTGGGTGCTCGACGACTGTGCGGCCGGTGAGCTGTTCGCCTTCGCGATTAGCGAAGCGGGCAACGACCGGGTCATGAGTGACTCGCTCACGCGGGTCGAGCGCGTCTCGCTCGACGACGGCACCGGCGGCTGGGCCTTCACGGGCACGAAGATTTTCACGACTCTCTCGCCCGCGTGGACGCGCCTCGGCGTGCTCGGGCGCCACGACCCCGCCGACGGCTCGGCGCCGAGCATCGTGCACGGCTTTCTCACACGCGCGGCCACCGGGGTCGACATCACCCCCGATTGGGACACGCTCGGCATGCGCGCGACGCAGAGCTACACGACCCGGCTCGACGGCGCCGTGGTGCACGACGAGCACGTGGCGCGCATCCTGCCCGTGGGCCCGAGCGGCGACCCCTACACGCTCGCGATCTCGGCCAACTTTCACACGCTCATTGCGAGCGTCTATGCCGGCATCGCCGACCGCGCGCTCGAGCTCGCGGTCGAGAGCGCCCAGCGCCGAACGAGCCTGCGCAATGACGGAGCACCCCAGGCGCACGACCCCGACATCCGCTGGCGGCTGGCGGATGCGGCGCTCGCGCTCGATGCCCTCAGCCCCCAACTCGCCGCGGTCGGGCACGATCGCGACCACGGTGTCGACCGGGGTGCGCGGTGGCACCGCGACCTGGCGGGGCTCAAGCACCGCAGCGTCGAAACCGCGCGGCACGTCGTCGACCAGGCCATGCGCATCGCGGGGGGTGGCGCCTACCGCTCGTCGTCCGAGCTCAGCCGCCTGCAGCGTGATGTGCTCGCGGGCATCTACCACCCGAGCGATACTGAGGCCGTGCACGCGACCGTCGCGACCGACCTGCTCGGGCCGCTGCCGTGAGTGTGCACACGCTCGACGTTTCCTTGCCCGACGGCCGCACGCTGCACGCCTACGACACGGGCGGCGATGGCGTGCCCGTCATGTGGCACCACGGCACGCCCAACACGGGGGAGCCGCCGCGGCCGTTACTGGCGCTCGCCGCCGAGCTCGGCCTGCGGTGGGTCTCGTTCGACCGGCCCGGCTACGGCGGCTCGACCGCCCACTCGGGCCGCTCCATAGCGAGCGTGGCGGCCGACGCCGCGGCGCTCGCCGACGCTCTGCACCTCGACCGCTTCGCGGTCATGGGTCACTCGGGCGGCGGGCCGCATGCTCTGGGCTGCGCGGCCCTGCACCCCGATCGTGCGCTCGCGGTCGTGAGCGTGGCGGGTCTCGCGCCGATCGACGCCGAGGGCCTCGACTGGTTCGCCGGCATGGGTCCCACGAGTCGTGCGTCCCTGCGCGCAGCGCTCGGCGGGCTTGACGGTAAGCGCGCGCACGAAGAGCAGAACGCCGACGCGCCCATCGACTTCACGGCGCACGACTGGCGGGCTCTCGAGGGACCGTGGGGCTGGCTCGGCGAAGTGGCGGGAACGGGTATGGCCTCGGGGCTCGACCCGCTCGTTGACGACGATGTCGCCTATGTCTCGCCGTGGGGCGTCGAGCTCGCACGCATCGTCGCGCCGGTGTTGCTCGTGCACGGTGCTGACGACCACGTGGTTCCGGCCAGCCACTCGGCTTGGCTTGCGGCACACCTCGCGCGTGCCGAGCATTGGCAGCTCGAGGGCGACAGCCACATCTCGGCGCTTGCCGCTCCGGTTCACGGCGCTGACGACGCGCTTCGCTGGCTCGCCGCTCGCGTGCAGCGCTAGCCCGCGACAGGAGTAATGTCTGCGCGTGGTCATCTTGCGCTCGCGCGCTGTTCTGTTTCTTGCCTTCGCCTTCGCCGTCATGGCCGACCCGGTCTCGTCGGTTGCCTATGCGGTTGAGGCCGCGCTCCACGCCCTCGACGGGCGACTCGATCTTCTCGTCGCGACGATGGGCCTCGTCGTGGTCATCATCGCGCTCGTGATCATCAACTATCGCGCGCTCATCGCTCGGTACCCCGAGGGTGGAGGCGCATCCGCTGCCGTGGGCGAAGCGTTCGGAGACGGCTGGTCGTTCGTTCCCGTCGGCTCACTCGTCGTCGACTTCGTGCTCACGATCGCGATCAGTGTCGCGGCGGCGGCCTCGGCCGTCATCGCCTATTTTCCGGCGCTCGAACCGTGGCGCTTGCTCATTGCCCTCGTGCTCGTTCTCGTCGTCGGAGGGCTGTGCTGGTTCGGCCACCTCGGTCGCATCGTCTTCGCGCTCATGACCGTGGTGTTCGTGCTCATCGCGGGCACCGTGCTCGTGTTCAGTGCGTTCGCCGCGCCGGTTTCCGGCGACGCCGCGGTCGCGTCGGTGGGCACGGGCGCCGACCCCGGGATGCTCGCCGGGCTCATCGCGGTCGTCCTCGCCTTCCCCGTGGCCATGGCCCTCGCGACCGGCGTCGAGGCGCCCTCGACGGCGATCGCGCAACTGGGTGAGTTGGATGACGACGGTCGTCGCCGCTTCGGCCAACTGACGCTGTGGCTCACGCTCGGCATTGTCGGCGTCATCACGCTCGGGCTCGCGACGCAAGCCGCGCGCCTCGGCGTGGGGCTGCCCGAGGAGGGCTCGACGCTCATCGCCGACTTCGCACGGCACGTCGCCCCCGCGCCGGTCTTCGCGCTCTTCCAGCTCATGACCGCGCTGCTGCTGCTCGCCGCCGCGAGCTCGTCGTTCCAGGCGGGGCCGGGGCTGCTCAAGGCGCTCGCCGCCAACCCGGCCCATTCCAACGCCGTCGGCATCTTGCCCGTAGCCTTTGGCCGCGTAAACAGTCGGCACACGCCCTACTGGGGTCTCGTGCTCTTCGCGGTGCTGTCGATGCTCGTCGTTGCGGCGGCCGGTGCCGACGACCAGACCCTCGTGCTGTTCTACGCCGTCGCGGTGTTCTTGAGCTTCTTGTCGGGCTTGCTCGCGATGACGCGGTTCACGCAGCAATCCCGACACTGGGGGCGCTTCGCCCTCAACCTGTTCGGGTCGGTTGTGGTCGCCTTCACCCTCGTCGTGAACCTGGCGCGCGGCTGGCCGATTCTGAGCCTCGTGGCCGCGGCACTCATCGCCGGTGCGCTGTGGATGCTGTGGGTGCGCGCCGGGCGCCCGGAGGGCATCCGCTCGATCGAAGCACTCGCCGAGAAGGCCGAGGCCGAGACCGACGCGGTAACTCCCTAGCTCGGGCTAGCGTCCGAGAAACACCGCGTTGAGAAGCTCGTCGACGACCATGCCGACATCGGGCTCGCTCGCGTCGAGGCGGTTGGTGAGCAGCACGACCGCGCGGCCCGCGGCGGGCGAGATCCACAGTTGCGTGTTGGTCCAGCCCGAGTGGCCGTAGACGCTGTGGTCGAGCAGTCCGGGGCCGCGGGGCAGCAAGAAGCCGAGCCCGTAGTGCTCGAAGTGCTTGATCGGGTTGCCGTCGATGATGTAGAGCCCCGCGGTGTGCGACTGCTGCATCGCGGCGAGCGTGGCGGGCGTCACGATCGCCCCGTCGTTCATGAGCAGCGAGCGCGCGATCGCGAGCAGATCGGCCGCGTTGGCGACGGCTCCCGCGGCGGGGTGCCGCAGCGCGGGCAGTGACGTGGGGTCGTGGTCGTAGCGCTCGAAGCCGTGCACGTGGTGCGCGCCCTCGGCGTCGAACGAGAGGTGGTTCGCGCCGACCGTGGCCGCCATGGCCGCGAACTCGTCAGCGAACGCGTTGCCCGTGGCGTGCTCGATGAGCGCCGCCACGCCCTCCCACGAGAGGTTCGCGTAGCGCCGCGCGGTGCCGGGAATGAACTCGATCGGAGCGCGTTCGAGAGCCTCGCGCAGCGTCGTCGCGCGACCGTGCGAGCGCACGGGCCCGTCGTCTTCGAGGCGCACATCGGCGATGCCCGAACGGTGACTCAGCAAGTATTCGAGGGTCACGTCGGGGTGGCTGAACGCCGGCAGGGCATCCCACAGCCGGGTCTGGGTCGTGAGCAGTCCGCGCTCGACCGCGCGCATTGCCGTTAGCGCGACGAGCGGCTTCGTGATCGAGTAGAGAGCGAAGCGGTCGTCGACGTGGGCCGTTCGACCGCTCACGGCATCGGTGCCGAACGCGGCCACGTCGACGACGCCACTCGCGTCAACGACACCGATGACGGCGACGGGCAAGCGACCGACGTCGACCTGGCGGCGGGTCCAGTCGGCGGCGGCGTCGAATGCGGTGATGGTCATGGATGCTCCGTTGCGGTTGGTGTAGCTCAGGCGAGCTGCGGCAGAACCTCTGCCGCAATCAGGTCAAGGTGGTCGAGGTCGGTCATGTCGACGGTCTGCAGGTAGACGCGGTCGACGCCCAGCTCGCGCAGGGCGCCGAGCTGGGCGACGACCTGTGCGGGAGTGCCGACAAGGCGCTCACTGTGGTCACTCGCGGGGTCGATGCCGACGGCCTCGTAGCGCCGCGCAATCTCGGCGGCATCACGGCCCACGTCGGTGGGCCACGCGGCCGACATGCTGAGCGTTGCGGGGTCGCGTTCCTCCTCGAGGCAGACGGCGCGCACGTTGTCGAGCACCTCGGCAAAGCTCTCGAGCGTGCGGAACCCGATGTTGAACTCGGTCGCGTAGCGGGCGGCGAGCTGGGGCGTTTTGCGCGGTCCACCCCCACCGACGATGACGGGCATGCGCTCTTGCACGATCTTGGGCAGGGCAGGCACGTCGACGAGCCGATAGTGGTCGCCCTCGAACGAGAAGGTGGCGCCGTCGGGGGTGGCCCAGTAGCCCGTCACGATCGCGAACTGTTCTTCGAGCATCCCGAACCGCTTGGCCGGAAACGGGATGCCGAAAGCCTCGTGCTCCCGCTCGTACCAACCGGTGCCGAGGCCGAACTCGGCGCGACCGCCCGACATCTGGTCGACCTGAGCGACCTGCACGGCGAGGATGCCGGGGTGGCGGTGCGTTGCCGAACTCACGAGCGTGCCGAGGCGAATCGTGCTCGTCTCGCGCGCGAGGCCCGCGAGGGTCGTCCAGGCATCGGTCGGGCCGGGCAGGCCGTCGCCGTCGCCCATGACGAAGTAGTGATCGCTGCGAAACCAGGCGTGAAAGCCGAGCGCTTCGGCGCGCTGCGCGTGCGCGACAATCGTGTCGTAGCTGGCGCCCTGCTGGGGCTCGGTGAAGATGCAGTACTGCATTTCTCGAGCCTACGATGGAGCAGGTCGGAGGCCCCTATGCGAGAAGCCCACCCGCGTCACGAGATTCGCGGATACCAGGCCGTGCGTGCTGCCGCGAAAGACTTCGAGGCCTATTCGAGCGATTTGATTGGCGACCGCGACACGCGCGCCTGCAAGCAAGTGCCGCTCGAGTACGACCCTCCGCGGCACACGCGGTTTCGCGATGCCGTGAACCCGCTGTTCGTGAGCCAGAACATCGAGCCGAAGGCGCCGCAATTCGAGGCGATCGCGCGCGAGCTCATCCACGGCATCACGGCGCGCGGCGGTGGCGACCTCGCGAGCGACCTCGCGCTGCCCTACGTCATGGGCTGCCTCACCGTCATCTACAACCGCCCCCAGGATCGCGACGAGTGGATCTCGTGGGGCCCCGACGTCTGGACGGCGGATGCGTACCGCCAGGGCCTCGTGACGCCCGAGTCGCGCCGCGCCTTGCGCGAGCGTTCGTTCGAGGGCCCGAGCCTGCGCAGCGGCGACGTGCTCGAGCAGTACCTCGACCGTGTTTTCACGGCCGCCACCCCGGCGCCGGGTGCCGACCCCGCGACGACCGACGTGTGGGACTGGATTGCCGGCCTCGAGATCGACGGCGAGCGCCTGACGCGCGACGAGATGCTTGGCATCGCCAACGTGCTGCTCGCCGGCGGCCGCGACACGGTCATCAAGCTCGTCACGGGGCTCACGTGGCATCTCATGGCGAATCCGGATGACCGGCACCACCTCACCGAAAACCGCAGTGCGTTCTCCGCCACGATCGCCGAGCTGGTGCGCTTCTTGACCCCGCTGCCCAAGATCGAGCGCGTGCTCGCTGCTGACCGCGAGACCCCGATCGCCGAGCGCGACCCGAAGCGCTACGTGCTGCTCAACTACCTTTCGGCCAACTATGACCGCACGATCTGGCCCGATGCCGACGTGCTCGATATTCGCCGCGACCGCAAGCCGCACCTCGCCTTCGGCTTCGGGCGCCACTCGTGCATGGGCATGAACATCACCGAGTACGAGGCGAAGGCCTTTCTCACGGTGTTGCTCGACGAGTGGCCGGGGTGGGAGTTCGACGGGCAACCCGAGATCGAGTGGTCCACCGAGGGCGAGGGTGACGAAGCCTTTACGGCGCTCGAACGATTCGCCCGCGTGAGCGTTCGCGTGCCGTCATAGGTATGATCTAAGCCATGACCCGCACCGCGATCGTCACCGGAGGGCTGAGCGGCCTCGGCGCCGCGACGGCGGAGCGCCTTGCGGCGGACGGCATCCGTGTCATCACGCTCGACGGGGCCGACGGCGCTGACTTCACGCTCGACATCAGTGACGATGCGGCGGTGGATGCTGTGGCCGCAGAGGTCGGACCGGTCGACATTCTCGTCAATTGCGCCGGCATCGTTGGGCCCAACAAGCCACTCATCGAGACGACTGCCGACGAGTGGCGGCGCACGATCGACGTCAACGTCATGGGCACGGTCGCGACGATTCGCGCCTTCGCCCCCGGCATGGTTGCGGCGGGCTGGGGCCGCATTGTCAATGTCGCGTCGATGGCGGGCAAAGACGGCAACCCCAACCTCGCCGCCTACTCGGCGACCAAAGGTGCGGTCATCGCGCTGACGAAGTCGGTGGGCAAAGAGCTCGCGCAGTCGGGCGTGCTCGTCAACGTCATCGCGCCGGCCGTGATCGACACCCCCATGAACGCCAAGACCGACCCGGCGGTGCTGAAGTACATCACCGACCTCATCCCCATGAAGCGCGTCGGTCGGCCCGAGGAGTTCGCGGAGCTCGTCGCGTTTCTCACCTCCGACCGGCTGAGCTTCTCGACCGGAGCCGTCTACGACCTCAGCGGCGGCCGCGCCACCTACTAGCGTCACCGCCACTGTGGCCGGCACTTCGGCCGTCACTCCCGCCGCACTCCCGAATCGAAGGAACACTGATGAAGCTCATGCGCCTCGGCCCGGCGGGCCACGAGAAGCCCGCCGTGCGGGTCGACGAGTCCCACTACGTCGATGTGTCTGACATCACCCCCGACTTCAACGAGGCGTTCTTTGCGGGCGGCGGGATGCTCGGCCTCGAGGCCGTCGTCGCTGAGCGTGTTGCGGCCGGCGCTGTGCATCCGCTCGTCGACCTACGCATTGGCGCCCCCATTGCCCGCCCGCACCAGATCTTGTGCATCGGCCTCAACTACTCTGACCACGCTGCGGAGTCGGGAATGCCCGTTCCCGACGAACCGATTCTCTTCACGAAGAGCCCCAACACGCTCGTGGGCCCGAACGACGACGTGCGCATGCCGCGCGGCGCGACGAAGCTCGACTGGGAGGTCGAGCTGGGCATCGTGATCGGCACGCGCACGAGCTACCTCGATAGCCCCGAGCAGGCGCGCGACCACATCGCCGGCTACGTCGTCGTGAACGACGTGAGCGAGCGCGCGTTTCAGATCGAGCGCGGTGGCCAGTGGGCCAAGGGCAAGTCGGCCGAGACTTTCAACCCGGCGGGCCCGTGGCTCGCGACGCCTGATGATCTCGACGACGTCATGAACCGCGGCATGTGGCTCGACGTCAACGGCCAGCGCCGGCAGACCGGCACGACCTCGACGATGATCTTCGACCCGTGGTTCATCGTGCACTACCTCAGCCAGTTTCTCGTGCTCGAGCCCGGCGACCTCATCAACACGGGCACGCCCCCCGGGGTCGGCCTCGGGATGACCCCGCCGACCTACCTGCAGGTGGGCGACGTCATGCGGCTCGGCATCGACGGGCTCGGCGAGCAGCAGCAGACGGTGGTCGCGCCGCGGTAGACCGCCGCGGCGCTTAACGACAGAGAGCCCCGCCGCGAAGACCACCACAGCCTCGCGACGGGGCTCAGCCCGTGGGTGACGGTCAGCCTCGCGGAATCAACCGCTGCAACTGAGTCACGTGACCCGGCTCGAGCTCGTGCAGCGACTTTACGCCCAGAAGCCGCATGGTGCGCGCAACTTGCGTGCCGAGAATCTCGATGGTGCGGTCAACACCCTCGCGCCCACCGGCCATGAGGCCATAGAGGTAGGCGCGGCCGATGAGGGTGAAGCGTGCGCCGAGCGCGACCGAGGCGACGATGTCGGCGCCCGACATGATGCCCGTGTCGAGGTGTACCTCGGTGTCTTTGCCGACTTCGCGCACGACCTCGGGCAGCAGGTGGAACGGAATCGG
>JBDKJR010000029.1:0-4744 GCA_039796515.1 Actinomycetota bacterium | reverse complement strand
AGCCTCGTGACCCTCACCGAACGGTTTGCGCCCCATGCCGCGACCCTCGCTGATCTGCGTCAGAACTACGAGATCATCGTTGATCTTTGGGGGCACTCAGACAGCGCCCAAGTCGGCTGGGTGATCGGCGCGGAGACGATGCGATTGCTCGGAACCATGAGCGCCGTGCTGTTTCAGACCATCTACGCCGACATCGAGTTAGAGTGAGTGAAGGCTTGCGCTGAACGCGGCGTGAGACCCGCCGGCAACACCCTGGGCGCCGAACCCACTGTCACAGAACGTAACGCTCGTTCACACTCTGTCACCAAAGTCGACGGGCATAACAAAGGGGTCTAGCGTCGCACCACACCGCCACTCAACGGCGGACCACGACCTCGAGGAGCCCACCATGAGCACGACCACCGCACCTGTCGACAATGGCGTCAACACCGAAGCGCTGCTGGGCGCTCGGGATGCCCTTCGCGAAGCCCCCGCCGCCGCCCAGTTCACCTGGCGCGCCACCTCCGAGTGGGTGCGTGGCACGCACTCAAAGCAGACCATCGACCGCTTCGTCGGCCTCGGTGCCGAGCAGCAGCACAAGAAGGCCTTCGTTCTCGAGGGCGACCACCCCGAGGTCTTCGCGTCAGAAGACCACGCGCCGACCCCGGTCGAGACGGTTCTCGCCGCCCTCGCTGGCTGCCTGACGGCGGGCGTTGCTGCCGTCGCGCAGAACCGCGGCATTCAGTTGCGCTCGGTGAAAGCCGTCGTCGAGGGCGACCACGACATCCTCGGCATCCTTGGTGGCGACCCCGAGGTGCGCAACGGCTTCAACGACGTGCGCGTGACGTTCGACATCGACGCCGACGCGTCAAAGGAAGACATTGCCGCCCTCGTCGCGCAGTCGCAGAAGCGTTCGGCTGTTTTCGACGCTCTGACCAACCCGACCAACGTCACCGTTTCGGTCGCGTAGTCACCACCGAGTTACGCGACACCGCCCCGTGCCTACCACCGACGTTCTCGTCATCGGCGCCGGCCACTCCGGCCTGGCGATGAGCCGTCGCCTGACAGAACGGTCAATCGACCATGTCGTGGTGGAGCGCGGGGCGGTGGCGCAATCGTGGCGCACCGAACGGTGGCCCGGTCTGCGCTTGCTGACCCCCAACTGGCAGACCCGGCTACCCGGGGGCGGCTACGAGGGAGATGACCCCAACGGCCACTTGTCAGCACCCGAGGTGGCCGACCTTCTCGACACCTACGCCCGGGTGATCGACGCGCCCGTGCACGACTCGACGACCGTTGAGCGTGTCAGCCGCGTCGACGAGGGTTACCAGGTCGACACCGACCAGGGCAGCTGGCGAGCGTCGAGTGTGGTGGTCGCGAGCGGCGCCAACTCGCGGCCGACGATTCCCGCGTGTGCAGATGGCCTCGGCGCGAGCATCCACCAGGTCACTACGCGCTCGTACGCCGGCCCCGATTCGCTGCCCGACGGCGGCGTCTTGATCGTGGGTGCGGCCGCGACCGGCACCCAGCTCGCCGATGAACTCGCGCGCGCCGGCCGACAGGTCGTGTTGAGCGTCGGCGAGCACGTTCGCTTGCCGCGCGATTACCGCGGCCGCGATGTCTTCTGGTGGATGGATGCGTCAGGCGTGCTCGACGAGCGCTACGACGATGTCGACGACATCGTGCGGGCCCGCCACGTGCCATCGCCCCAACTCGTCGGTTCTGTCGACCGGCGCACGATCGACCTCGCCTCTCTGCGCTCGCTCGGCGTTGAACTCGTCGGTCGTCTGGGCGCCGTTCGCGACGGCGTTGCCCTGTTCTCGGGCGGCCTCGCCAACACCGTGAAGCTCGCCGATCTCAAGGCCGAACGACTGCTTGACCGCTTCGATGCGTGGGCCGCCGTTCGTGGCATCGCCGGCGACGTGGATGCCCCCCACCGGCTCGACCCCACCGAGGTCGACGCATCACCGCGCCTCATGCTCGACCTGCAGAAGCGCGGCATTACCTCGGTCATCTGGGCCACGGGCTTCACCGCGGATTACCCGTGGCTCGACGTGCCCGTGTTCGACCACAAGGGCCGCATTCGCCACGAGGGCGGCGTGATTACCGAGCCGGGGTTGTATTTGCTGGGCGCGAGTTTGCTGCGACGACGCCGTTCGACCTACATCGATGGCGCCGCAGCCGACACGGCCGAGCTGGCGGAACACCTGACTCGTTACCTCGACGATCACGCGCGCTCGCACGTCCTCCTCTAAGAGTGCGCGCACGACAATGCCCCCGCGGCCCAACCCGCGGGGGCATTGTCATTCAGTGACGATCAGTCTTCTCGAAAGGGCACAACCTCGCCGTCGAACGGCGCCGGAAGCTCGATAACGCCCTCGATGAGCGACACGATGGTGTTCCAGAAGCCGTCCGGGTGCTGCATGGCGTAACCGGGCACGAGCCAGGCGTTGCCTTCGGCATCCCACATCAGGAGCAACGTGGGCTCGGCCGACTCGACGGTGACGGTAACGGGCTCCGGCAGGGGCGCGGGCTCGATCGTCGGCTCAACGATGGGCTCGTCGGTCGGCTCGACGACGGGCTCTTCGCTCGGCTCGGTCGGTTCGACGATGGGCTCGGTGGGCTCAGTCGTCTCGACCGGCTCAACCGTGTCGGTCGGCTCCGTCGGCTCGACGGCCTCACCCTCGACAGCGGCGTCGGCACTGCGCGCCACACCCGTGTCAGCGGCGAGGTAGGCCATGCCGCCCTGGTAGTCGGGGCCTGCGGCGCCGAACCAGCGCCAGTCTTCGAGACGCTCAACGGCGGCGGTCGGCGAGACCGTGTCGAAGTCACCGCGGTCGACGACCTCGATCGAGTGGCCATAGGCCCACGCGATCTCGCCGAGCGGGCTCCACGCGATGCTGTAGTCGATCGCCGTCGAAATGCCATCGACGACGAGGTTGACGGTCGCCATCGTCTGCCAAGCATCGGCCGTCACGCGCACATCGTCGGCCTCAACCTCGAGACCCAACTCGGCAAACAACTCAGCCGCCAGATCCTGGGCGTCAGCCTCGCTCGGCGCAAGCGACTCGCTCGCCGGCACCTCAGGAACCGTGCACTCTTCGTACTCTTCGGTGCCCGTCTCGGTCTCGTAGCTGACCAATTCGCACACGGGCGGCGGGTAGGCGGCGGGGTTGTTGAACCACCAGTTGCCCGTTCCCGTCCAGGTGACCGTGATCGCCGGCGCCGTGCCGTCTTCCGGCCCAATCACATACGTGGGGTATGCGGGGTCGAAGTACGAGGCCTCAACGACCTCGCCGTCGACCCCGAACTGCTCGGCCAGATCGGCGAGAACCTGCTGGGGGTCGCCCACGCGACGCAACTCATAGACGCCGCCGCGGCCACCGTTCGTGCCGAGGTCGGGGCCAGCCACGTAGTCGTAGTCGATCCAGATCGCCATCTTCGCGTCGTCGGTAGCAACCGCTGCCTCCGTGCTGCCGAGGGCCGAACTGGTCGGAGCGCCCGCGGCTGCCGTGAAGAGCGGGGCACGCGTGGCGAAGGGGTTCACGATGACGAGCGACCCGACGGCCACGGCCGCGACGGCGGCGAGCGAAGCGCTCGCGAGCCGTGTGGTGCGCCCGTGATTCACGAGTCGAGGAGCGCGCCGGCTCGAGGCCGAGGCAACGAGGTCGGGCGAGAGCTCGGGGGCACCAGCATCCGTGCCCGCCGAACGCCGAAGGCGGTCAGTCAGGTTGTCAGTGTTGTCACTCATACCTGGTTTATGTCGCCGAGGGGTCTGATCTTTCAGAACTCGAAGAATTTGTTTCGCCGAGGGCGGCGGCGAGGGCTTTCTTGGCGCGGTGCAGCCGGATGCTCACGGCATTCGCCGACACCCCCAACGCCACAGCGGCGTCACTGACCGACAGGTCGTCGATCACGACGAGGGCCAGAATCTCGCGGTCGCGCGGCGCGAGGGCGGCCCACGCCCGGGCAAGCTCGGCATCGGCCGTCACGAGGGATTCGGCCGAGGGCGCCGAGTCGGGCACCGCGAGCAACCCCATGACCGAGGCCCGCGCGGCGAGCCGGCGGCGGTGATTCGCCACCTGGTATGACGCGATGCGGTAGAGCCACGGCAACTCTTCTCCCGCGGCAACCGAGGCGCGCTTACGCCAGGCGATCGCGAAGACGTCGGCGGCCAGGTCGTCAACATCGGCCCGATCAACACGGCGAGCGAGGTAGCGGCTCACGGCGGGCAAGTGCTGGGTGTACACGTCGATAAAAGGCTCGGTGGGCGCGGGCATGCCTCCAGTCTGGCGGCGCACACCATTCACACGCATCCCAACGTTTCGTGCGTGTCAAACGTCACGCCGCTAGCGTGTGCGCATGAGCGATTCCACCCCCGATCGCGCCTGGGCCGGCCGCGTCGTCTTTCCGAGGTCGGCCGCCGACCTGAGATCAACGAGCACGTGCCCCGCGTGCCTCACTCCCCTGACGTCGGTCGTCTGCGCCCAGTGTGGCCTTGACCTGCGGCACCCCGCTGCCGCTGACCTCGCGTCAACCTCGGCCGAGATCGCCGACGCTCTGGATGCTCGCCTCGACATCATCGGCCGCATCCGCCGCGAGACCGCCGCCGCCGCGGTCTCGGCGAAGGCCGCGCCCGCCGCACCGGCCGCACCTGCCGCCTCTGCTCCCGCCGCGGCAGCAGCCGCACCCGCGCAGCCGGTTGCCCACGTCGCACCCGCGCCGGCCGCGAGTGCCCCGGCCGGGGTGGACGGGCCACGGCGCT